>CBFDAY010000363.1:0-3100 GCA_965602895.1 uncultured bacterium | reverse complement strand
CTTAAGCGGGTGTTTACGATCCCAAAACTTGGAATTTTGATAGGAATTTTGGCACGTATCTAAGGAATATAAAATGACCTCTGAGCTTTCGCGTCGAAGGTTTCTGGGAACGATTGGGGCGGCCGGCGCGGTCGCTTGCGCAGCCGGCCTTTACGGTTGCGGTTCTCGGCCCGCTCAGTTCGGCCCCAAGAGGCCGAAAGAGCACCGGCTCCTGGGTGACTTGATATCGATTCGCGGCGATGATCCCGCGAAAATGGCGGCGGCGGCGCTGGAAGCGCTTGGCGGAATCGACAAGCTGGTCAAGCCCGGCGATGTTGTCGTCGTGAAGCCCAACATTGCCTGGGACAGGTTGCCCGAGCAAGCCGCCACGACAAACCCGGCCGTCGTGGCCACAGTCGTCGCGCTTTGCATAAAGGCGGGCGCCAAGCGGGTAAAGGTGTTCGATCGCACATGCAACGATGCGCGACGCTCTTATGATTCGAGCGGAATCGCGAAGGCCGCCGAAGAGGCCGGCGCGTCCGTCGGGCACGTGCTGGAGAGAAAGTTCCGCCCGATTGCGATCCCGAATGGGATTTCGATGAAAGAGTGGCCCATTTACGAGGATGTCGCCAGGGCGGATGTTCTGATAAACGTTCCCATCGCCAAGCATCACGGCACATCGAGGCTGACGCTCGGCTTTAAGAATATGATGGGCATAGTCGGCGGCAATCGCGGAAGCTGGCATCCCGAGATTCATCAGCGTCTCGCCGACCTTGCGACCGTCACGGCGGTGGACCTGACTATCGTGGACGCTTATCGCATACTCACCGCCAGGGGTCCCGCCAGCGGGACCGCGGCGGACGTTCGTAAGGAAGGACTATTGGTAGCCGGTACCGACCCGGTCGCGGTCGACGCCTATTGCGCGACCATCTTCGGCCTCGAGCCCCGCGAGGTCGGTTTTGTGAAGAAGGCTTCGGCCCACGGACTGGGCGAAATGGATCTTGCCAAAGTGAAGCAGCAGGAGATAGATTTGGCCTAACCGCCCCGTTTTCTTTGTATGAGAAATCTCAGACGCATCTCTCAGCTCACGTGCCTTGCGCTCTTTCTGTTCCTCCTGACGCGGGCGTCCTATCCGCTAAGCGAGGCGTATCCGGTCGATATTTTCCCGCGGCTGAGCCCCCTGCTGGGGATCACGGCCTCGGTCGCATCGCGCGCCGTGGTGGCGGTCTTTTGGCCGGCCCTCATCGTGGCCGTCGCCACCTTGATTCTCGGCCGCGCGTTCTGCGGATGGGTGTGCCCGATGGGCACGACGCTGGACATTTGCGACAAGCTTTTCAAAAGGAAGCCAAACCCGATCGAGGACACCAAGCCGGGGCATCGCCGGTGGAAGTTCGGACTGCTCATGGTCTTGTTGGTCAGCTCCGTCCTCGGATTGCAGCTCGCCGGATGGTTCGACCCGTTGAGCCTCGCGACGCGCTCGTATGCCCTTGCGTTGCAGCCATACGCAAACTTCCTAGCCGAGCGCCTGCTCGATCTGCTGTTCCTCATTCCGGGTCTTGCGCCGGCTCTTTATCCGGTTGAGGAGTTCTTGCGAGAGCACATTCTTTCGTTCGAGCAGCTCGTTTTTTCCTCCCATCTCCTGTTTGCGCTGATTTTCATTGGGATAGTCGCGCTCGGAACCCTGAATCGCCGGTTCTGGTGCCGGAGCCTGTGCCCGTTGGGAGCGTTGCTGGCGTTGTTCGGGCGGTATCCGGCGCTCAGGAGGAATGTGAGCGATGATTGCACGCACTGCCTCAAGTGCCAGCGCGCATGCATGACCGACGCGATCGTTGAAAGCGGCTCGAAGAGCCTGAGGGGTGAGTGCGTGTATTGTTTCACCTGTCAAGACGTCTGCCCGGAGAGCGCGATAAGCTTTTCCTTCAAGCCGCAGGCGGCGCCTCAGGCCGTGGCGGGCGGAGTGCTGAGCCGCCGCGCATTCGTCGGCACGTCGCTGGCGGGAGCAGCCGCGCTCCCGATGCTGAAGCTCAACTTCCGGGAGAAATCATTGTATCCCTGGGTCATCAGGCCCCCGGGAGTCGAAAACGAGAAAAAATTCCTCGCCGAATGCCTGCGCTGCGGCGAATGCATGAAGGTGTGCCTTAAGAACAGCCTGCACCCGACGCTGCTCGACGGCGGCGCCGAAGGCCTTTGGACGCCCAAGCTGGTTCCGCGCGTGGGATATTGCGAGTACAACTGCACGCTATGCGGCCAGGTGTGTCCTTCCGGAGCCATTCCCGAGCTGACCCGCGAGGAAAAGCATAAGGCAAAAATGGGGAAGGCGTATTTCGATAAGAACCGCTGCATACCGTGGGTGGCATACGCGCGATGGAATGAGAAAAGCGAATGGGCGAAGGAATTCGTCTGCGCCGTCTGCGAGGAGCATTGTCCGACACCGGAAAAGGCGATCCGATTCTCAGACGTCACCGTTCAGACCCCGGACGGCCCGCAGGTGATCCGTCGGCCTGTGATCGTGGAGGAAGAATGCATCGGATGCGGCATATGTGAATACTCGTGCCCGCTCGACGGTCCGGCCGCGGTCAGGGTCATTTCGAGAAACGCCGCAAAACATCTCGAAGAAACCGGATCGGATCCGACTACTATCGTCACACCTTGAGGCGGCCTTTCATGCGGGGAAAGGCCTATGCCGGCCCAGCCCGCAGCACACCTTATGGTTCCAGTCGCCGCAGAAATTCCAGCAGAAGAGCAATGTTGAGCCATTCCCTTGCAATCCTATGGGTTGTGGCGCATTTTTTGATTCATCACTAGATATAGTAGATTTGTCGAAAACGGTAACTCTTGAATTTTGCCGGGAATCGTGTATAATCTAAGGTTGAGATAATATGCGACAATTCATAGTTCGGACCGTATCCGGGCCCGTAGATCCCGATAATCTCCTGGCGCATTTGTGGCCGGGGCCCCAACTGAGCCGGATGCTCAAGTATTCGGTTGTCATACACATCTGTCTGGCGATCTCATTGATGATTTTCAAGGCGATAGAAATCTCATTCAAGAGGATACCGACGGCCGTCTACAGCGTGAATCTTGTGGAGGTTCAGCCGCCGAAGCCGGAACCCGTGAAAAA
>CBFDAY010000362.1:0-3113 GCA_965602895.1 uncultured bacterium | reverse complement strand
GCCACCTATGATTTCGTGGACGACAGCATGATCCGCAACAGGCTCTGGGTTGTCTCCGATCCCGCGCTTATCGACTCGCTGGCCTCACAATTGGAAGAGCAATTCATCATAATTGCCGACGGTCATCACAGGTACGAAACATCGCTGATTTACAGGCATATCAGCCGGGGAAAAAAGGACTCAAACATCGGCGATGAGGCGTACGACTATACCATGATGATGTTTGTCAATCTCGACGGAGAAGGGGTCACCATATACCCCATTCACAGGATGGTACACGGTATTCCCGATTTCGATCCCGACCTGTTCCGCCGACGCCTCGAGGAACACTTCGAGCTGACTACCTATCCCTTCACATGCTCCGATTGTGAAAAGATCGAGCAGGATCTTCTGCAGGATATGGCCCGCATGGGCGAAATCACGCATTCTTTCGGGCTGTACCTCGGCGGGAAGCGTTTCGATTTTCTAAGGGCCAAAGATCCCGACCGATTACGCCGCCTTGTGGACGAATCGCAGGGCGATGGCCGCAAGGCGCTGGATGTGTCGATCGTCCATTCGGTCATCCTTCGCGATATTTTGGGCATCGACTCCGAGAACATCTCGAAAGAGGAGCACGTAAGATACACTCCGTCGGCGAGGAACGCCCTCGAGGCCGTCCGCCGTGGCGAGGCGCAGCTTGCGCTGTTGCTCAATCCCACCAAGCCCGAGCAGGTCAGAGCCGCGACCTCCGAAGGCGACAGGATGCCCCAGAAATCGACCTTTTTCTATCCCAAGCTCCTGTCGGGCCTTGTTATAAACCGGTTCGATTCCTGATTCCGGCGCGTCGATCCCGTTTTCTCCGGACCCCTCCCGCATTCGCCCGGCTTGCCAAATAACGGGCCGACCCCTTATACTTCTTTTGAGCCGATACGACCATTGCGCCCCATGGGCCGATATTGCGAGCCCGATACCGAAATTGCATTACGGGGGTCCCACGAAAAGAATGCTCATCGACCTTCACTGCCACACAAAATACTCCGGAGACAATCAGCTCGAACCCGCCGATCTGATACATGCCGCCCGCTCCTGTGGCCTGGACGCGATATGCATAACCGAGCACGATTCCTACTGCGCCTCGGAGCCAGTATTGGAAATAGCTGTCCGAGAAGGCTTTACCGTTTTCCGGGGTGTTGAGATCAACACCGACAAGGGACACATTCTCGCCTTCGGTGTACGCGATGACTCGTGGGAAGAGAAGACCGGATATTATTCCCGAATCGAGGCGGTCAGGCCGGTTGTGGAAGATTGCGGCGGAATACTCGTGCCCGCGCATCCGTTCAGAATGGTGGGAGCGGCCTCGGCCGCAAACGTGCTGTTCGATATGGACTATATCGCGGCGATTGAGGTCCTCAATGGCGAGAATAACGAACATGAAAACGCGCTGGCTGAAAAAGCCTGGGCAAAACTCGATCTGCCCGGCATTGGCGGCAGCGACTGCCACTTCGCCCGAGACGTGGGCCGATGCGCGACCTGGTTCGAAAAAAGCGTTTCGACAATTGAAGAACTGGTCGAAGAAATAAAGGCAGGACGAGTTGCGCCGGCATATCGGGGGGCCAACGGCGCATATGTCCGTATGGACGCGCCGGGCCGATCGGGAGGATAGCTTCAATGGGCTTGGATGAACTGCGACGAGCCGCCGAACAGATTGCCCGTTCCGCCATCGAGGCGGTCGACCCCGAGGTTCTTATGCGCGCATGTGTCAAGCGCGAAGGCGACCGCCTGACCATCAAAGAAAACAGTGTTGACCTGAACGATTTCGGGAAGGTTATCGTTGTCGGGGCCGGCAAGGCCGGGGCATCGATGGCATTGGCGGTCGAAGACATACTCGGCGACCGCATCTCCAGCGGAATTATCGTCGTAAAGGATGGGCACTCCAAGCCCCTGCAAAAAATAAGGATTGTGGAAGCGGGCCATCCCGTGCCCGACCGGAGGGGGATGGAGGCCGCGGACGCAATCGTGTCGCTGCTCGAAAGCAACGCCCGGCCCGAGACGCTCGTGCTGTGCCTCATATCGGGAGGAGGCTCCGCTCTTTTGCCGCTGCCGCGCGATCCCGTCTCGCTGGAGGACAAGCGGGAAACCACTGGCCTGCTGCTTCGGTGCGGCGCCTCGATCAACGAAATCAATGTGATCCGCAAGCATATCTCCAAGATCAAAGGAGGGCAGCTTGCCCGGGCGGCTTCACCCGCAAGACTCTTCTGTTTGCTCCTCTCGGATGTCGTCGGTGACGCGCTCGACACCATTGCGTCCGGCCCTGCGGTCGGAGACCCGTCGACTTTTTCCGATTGCCGGGAGATCATGGGAAGGTACAAAATTTGGCGCGAGGCGCCGCAATCCGTCCGCGAAACCATCGAACGAGGTCTGCGGGGGGAAATCGAAGAAACGCCCAAACCCGCCGACCGGATATTCGATAAAGTCTCAAACGTCATAACCGGCAATAATTACATGGCTTTAAGGGCCGCCTCCGACAAAGCGATCTCCCTTGGATACCCAACGCTAATCCTCTCGAGTCGCATGGCCGGCGAGGCCAGGGAGGTTGGCACGGTGCTTGCGTCTATTGCCATTGAGGCATTCCGCTCAGGCAATCCGCTCCCCCGGCCTGCGTGCATACTTGCAGGTGGCGAGACCACCGTGACGATACAGGGCGACGGCACAGGCGGGCGCAACCAGGAACTTGCGCTTGCGGCCGCGCTGGAGCTGGCGTCCGAAAAGGGCATAGTCATGGCTTGCGTCGGCACCGACGGTACCGATGGGCCGACGGATGCCGCCGGAGCGATAGTCGATACCACAACCGTAGAGCGTGCCCGAAAGCAAGGGCTTGACCCGCTCGGGTATTTGAACAACAACGACTCCTACAACCTGCTCGGGCCTATAGGCGACTTGCTCGTGACGGGTCCCACGGGGACAAACGTGATGGACCTCATGATCGCCCTGGTCGGGTGAGAGGATGTTTTGAGCATTACGGCCAAGTCAAGAAATTGACGATAGCCGACCTGCTATGATTGATGATAGCCGACCTGCTATGGTAAACTGATATTGGAAAAATGTGAAAAGACCAATACACAGGAATCCTTTAT
>CBFDAY010000361.1:0-3120 GCA_965602895.1 uncultured bacterium | reverse complement strand
AAATACCACTATCGGCATGAGGCTGGCGAAATAGAATATCGCAACCTTCATGAGGCCGCCGGGAGATGCAATGTATTCGTCGAATTCGTCGAGAGTCTGGATCGGGTGAATGATGAGGTTTGTTATGAAATGGAAAAGGCCTCTTGTCTCAAGGGCTTCCTCCTCCATCTGGTCATCGCCGCCGGTGCTCTCCGCCCATCGTTCCGCTTCGGGCGGAAGGGCGTCAATTTCTCCTATCGGGCTCTGCAGCTCGCGCAAAGCCTCGCGATCTTCGGTCGTGTCCTCCAGCACAAAGGCGCTCTCGGGATCGATCTCGTCGGAAGGTTCTTCCGATGCATCCTCACCTTCCATCAGCGCCTGCTCCTCCATCTGCCACTCAGGCGCCGCGACCGGCGTATCTTCAAAATCTTCTTCGACCTCTTCTATTGATTCTTCGGCGGCTTCCCCGAGCATTCGCTTGCGCGCTTTGAATTCGCTCTTTGCCATATCCATGAGGCGAAGCTTCTCCCGATGAACCTCCGAGCGATACCGCTCGCGCTTCTCCTCCACGGATATATCTTCATGCTTTATGCTTTTTTTTATCTCTTTCTTTCGGTCGTCCAGCTCCCGTTGCATCCGCTCCTTTATTTCCTTGCGGATGGCGACCTTTTTCGTTCTCAGATATTCCTTGTCCATTACCGATACCGAGCCTTTGCGCACCTCTCCGGCTGATATGTCGTTCACATGAATAATACCATACAGCCGAATCAATGGCAACCCGGCGGGATTTTACTAAATGCCGTGGGGTTACACAAATCTCATCGTGCGAAATCCCTCGGGAAAATGGGGGAAACCCCAAGGAGAGAATCAAAATTTGACAGCTAACCGAGATCGTGATACAATGCGCCTTGATGAATCCGCGGAAACCAAATAAAGGTGAGGTCTTCGACATGGACGACTTCCGCCGCAATCTAAACATCAACATATCCCCCACGACGGCCGGCGTCATCGTTATTGTCCTTTTGCTTCTCGCCTGGCTCATCTTTGGGGGTCCCGTGTATATGGTCGGCCCCGACGAGGAGGGCGTCGTCCAGACCTTCGGCAAATATTCCTACTCCACGTCGCCCGGCCTGCACTTCAAGCTTCCGTGGCCGATACAAACCGTTAAGCTGCCAAGGGTGACCGAAGTAAAACGTCTGGAGATAGGCTTCCGCACCATAACCTTGGGGCCGCCCGCGCGATATCACGACGTAACCAACGATGCCCGCATGCTCAAGGAAGCCCAGATGCTCACGGGCGACGAAAACGTCATCAATAGCAGCATGATTGTTCAGTTCAAAATACGTGACGCGGTTGCCTACCTCTTCAACGTCAAGAACCCCGATGCGACCATTCATGATCTGGCCGAGGCCGCGGAACGGCAGATCATAGGTAATCGTCCGATAGACGACGTCCTGACGGTCGGCAAGACGGAGATCCAGTTGGAAATAGCCGAGAAAATCCAGGCCATGGCCGACCTGTACGGAATCGGCGTTTATATTATCGCCGCTCAGCTTCAGGACGTCAAGGCTCCTCGAGAGGTCGCGGCTGCATTCACGGACGTGGCGACCGCCAAAGAAGACCGCAACCGCATCATCAACACCTCCCGAGGCTATCAGAACGAGCAGATTCCGAAGGCACGGGGCCAGGCGGCCCAATTGTTGAGGCAAGCCGAGGGCTACGAGCGCGAGCGCATCGCCAGGTCCGAGGGCGACGTCGCGCGCTTTCTGGCCCTTGCGAAAGAATATAAGAAGGCTCCGTCGATAACAAAGGAACGGCTCTACCTGGAGACCATGAAGTCCGTGCTGCCGCGCTTTAACAAAGTAATAGTCGACGAAGAGGCGAGCATAATCAATCTGAACCAGCTCGGTGGCCATCTAGGCGGAGGGCAAAAGGAATGAAGGACACGGGAAAAGCTGTTGCAGCCGCCTTGGCGCTGATTATTATCATCCTGCTATCGAGCGCCTTCTATGTCATCGACGAGACCGAGCAGGCCGTAATCACCCTTTTCGGAGAGCCCGTGACGATCGTTCTCGGCTCGATAGAAGAGGAACTGAAGGCGGATTTCGAAAAAGACATTAAAGAATATGAAGCGCAGAAAAACAGCAGCCTGAGCGTCAAACATGGCGCCGGGCTTTATATGAAAATACCCTTCCTGCAGAAGGTCATACTTTTGGAAGACCGCATACTCGAATACGACTCGGAGCCTACCGACATCGTCACAAAGGACAAGAAACATCTTCTCGTAGATAATTTCACTCGCTGGCAAATCGTGAATCCGTTGCGCTTTATCCAGACGGTTCGCACCGAAAACGGCGCCCAGGCAAGACTGGACGACATCATCTACTCCGTCCTTCGCGAAGACCTCGCCAAAAGCAACCTCGTGGAAATAGTGCGGTCGGAAAACAGCCCCTCGCTGAAGGAACACATCACGACCGGGCGCGAGGTCATCATGAACGCCGTGACGAAAAAGGCCGACACGGCGGCGCGCCGGTACGGCATCCAGGTTATTGACGTTCGCATAAAGAGAGCCGATCTGCCTAAGGAGAACCTCGCCGCTATCTTCAACCGCATGAACGCCGAGCGCTCGCGGATCTCGAAGCAATACCGCTCCGAGGGCGAGGAAGAGGCGGCAAAAATCAGAGCGGAAACCGATAGGGACGTGAAGATAATTCTGGCGAACGCGTACAAAGAGGCCGAGACCACCAAGGGCAGGGGCGACGGCCAAGCCGCCGCAATCTACGCAAATGCGTACGGCTCACACGAGGAGTTCTACAAGTTTCTCCAGTCCCTTGAAGTAATAGAAAAATCGACCACCCCGAAGGACCAGCTGATCATGAGCACATCGGGCGGGGTCTACGAATACCTCAAGTAAAACCCTCTGGAAGAATATCACCCGCTACTGCTCCCTCTATCTGAACCCAATCAGTCGCGCCGCGTTCGATGCGGCGGCCATGTCCACCCGGATCGAATGCCCCCCGCCGAAACGCTCTGGCGCACAAAGACAAATGGCCCCGCGCCTATCGCGCAAGGCCATTTGTCGGTCTACCAGTGCGGTTGGGTACCGCAGCTTGCGTCCCGCGTGCTGCCTCAGCTTTTCCT
>CBFDAY010000360.1:0-3151 GCA_965602895.1 uncultured bacterium | reverse complement strand
ACCTCCGCCTCCTGCCCGCTTGGGCTGGGCGTCCGGATCAGCCGTTGCGCGAACGCGACCAAACTTTCTCTGTCTATCGTCATGCCGCGTGCCTTTCGCTTGGGGGGTTTAGTGATAAAACTCCATGCCGCCGGTGACTGCGACAGCCTGTCCGACCATGTAGCTCGCCTGCTCGGATACAAGGAATGCGACGACGTCGGCGATATCATCTCCTGTCGCGGGTCGCCCGAGCGGGATGCTGTCGATCATCGCCTGCCGGGCCTCTTCGACCGTGCCTCCCTTGACGAACGAGAGAAACTCGTATTCCTCGAAGCCGAGGTCGGTCTCGACCATGGCAGGGCAGACGCAGTTGATGTTGATATTGAACTGCGAAAATTCTGCCGCCAGTATTTGCGTCATCCCTACGACGGCAAATTTCGACGCGCCATATGCGCCATATGAGGCGGCCCCGCGCAGGCCCGCGGTCGAGGCGATATTGACTATCTTGCCTCCCTTTTGATCGATCATCGTGGGAAGCGCCGTCTGGCAACACAGGTACGTGCCCTTGGCGTTAACGGCGAAGGTTTTGTCCCAGGCTTCCTCACTGATCGTGAGGAAAGGCCCGACACCGACGCCGGAGCCTGCGTTGTTGACGAGAATGTCGATATGGCCGAATTCTTTGAGAGTGCCGTCTACCATCTCCTGTATCTCATCCTTGCTGGTCACGTCCACTTTGAATGCGAGCGCCTTGCGTCCCAGCGCCTCGACCTCGCCGACAACTTTCTCAAGCTGCTGCCAGTTGCCAAGATTGTAGAAGGCGAGATCGCCCTCGTACTTTCGGCAGATATCGCTGATCACAATGTCCGCTCCCTCCCGCGCGAGCTGCAGCGCGCAACTCCGCCCGATTCCGAGGGGGCGTCCGACACCGGTTATGATTGCGACTTTTCCGCTGAGATCCGCCATTCGGCTCCTCCTTTATTGCTGCTTGGTTAGATATTTCGACCTCCGCCACGTCAGAGGCTCTCATCGGCCTTGCGAATGGCATTTTCCAGAATTGACAGCCCTTTTTCCAGCTTTTCATCTGTGATGACTAGCGGCGCGAGGATTCTTATTACGTTGCCGTAGTTGCCGCAACTGAGCGTCAGGAGGCCGTCTTCTCTGCACTGAGATACGATGGCCTTCGTCTCCTCTGCTGCGGGTTCCTTGGTCTTTCGATCTTTGACAAGTTCGGCGGCCATCATCGCGCCGAGGCCGCGCACGTCGCCGATGATTTTGTAGCGTTGCTTCCACTTGTTCAGCGCGTTTTCTATTTTCGCGCCCAGCGCCCGGGATTTTTTCAGCAAATTGTCTTTTTCGATCATCTCGAGCACGGCCAGGGCCGCCCGGCAAGCGAGCGGATTGCCGCCGTACGTGCCGCCCAGTCCCCCGACGTGCGGCGCGTCCATCATCTCGGCCCTGCCGGTTACGCCCGCCAGCGGAAGACCGGCGGCGAGCGATTTTGCGGTCAGGATGATGTCGGGCTCGATGCCGAAGTGCTCGGATGCGAAGAGCTTTCCCGTGCGGCCGATGCCGGACTGGACTTCATCCGCAATCAGTACGATGCCGTTTTTCCTGCAAATCTCCTGCAGCCGAGGGAAATATTCCTTCGGCGGAACGATGAATCCGCCCTCTCCGGTGACGGGCTCGATGATGACAGCGGCGGTTTGCTCTGCGCCGGCGTTGTTGATAAAGAAATCCTCGAGGTGTCGGACGCAGGCAAGTTCGCAGCCGGGGTGGGTGAGGCCGAACCTGCAGCGATAGCAGTAGGGGTAGGGCATGCGGTAGACCTCGGGCGCGAACGGACCGAATCCGAACTTGTAAGGCTTGACCTTGCTTGTGAGGCTCATCGCCAGTAGCGTGCGGCCATGGAAACCCTGCTCGAAAGCGATTATGCCGGAACGCTTGGTGTAGTAGCGGGCGATCTTAACGCCGTTTTCGACCGCCTCGGCGCCGCTGTTGACAAACATTGTTTTCTTGGGGAAATCGCCCGGCGTCAAGGCATTTAATTTTTCAGCCAGCTCGATATAAGGCTCGTACATCACAACGTGGAAACACGTGTGAAGGAATTTGCCGGCCTGGTCCGAGACGGCCTCTATCACGGATTCGGGACAATGGCCGACGTTGAGCGTGCCGATACCCGTCGTGAAATCGATGTACTCCTTGCCATCGATAGACGTTATCGTCTCGCCGCGCGCTTCCTTTGCGAAAATCGGATGAATGTTGAACGGCCCTTGTGGAACGTTCTTCTCTCTCGCGGCCAGAAGCTCTTCCGTAGTTCGCGCCATGGCAATAATCCTTTCCACTTATCACAAGCGTCCGGTCGCATCGCATGGGTGAGGGCGGGCTCTCGCATGCCGGCGGGATTCCACGCCTCATTGCCGGTTGGGCGGAACGTGGAACCCCGAGTTGCTTTCGCGATTTATACGCCCGAATATACAACCCCGAACATTTCCGCGGCGGGCGGCATCAGGTTGGACGCCTTGTCGGTCGCCACGTGCACAACCGCCGGCAGTTCGGAATCCTTTGCCCTTTTTATCGCGGCCGAGAGGTCGTCGATCTTCTCCACGTACTCTCCATAGCAGCCAATGCCCTCGGCTATCTTGTCCCATCTTACAGGATGCTGGGCACAGCCGACAACCTTGGACGGATCGCCGAATTCCATTATCTGAGTCACTTCCTCCATGCACCAGGAGCGCTCCGCGTGGATGAGCACGGTGATCTTGATCTTTTCACGGACGGCGGTCTCGAGTTCCATTATATTGAAGCCGGCCGCGCCGTCGCCGTTGATGACGTAAACATCCTTGGCGGGGTTGGCGAGCTTTGCTCCTATGGCTTGCGGTATGCCCGTGCCCAGGTGGCCGAACTCGAAAATCCCAAGTGCGGTCCTGGGTTTTGTGAATTCCGTGAACAGGGTGTTGTAGAGGCTGGTGTTCCCTCCGTCTCCCACATTGATGGCGTCCGGAGGGAATACTTTTCCGGCTGCTTCGACCGAGTGGGCGGGGTGTATTCTCTCGCCCTCGTAGCTCCTGATGGGCTGCTTCAATTCGGCTTCCCAATCTTCTTCCTTTGCTTTGTACTCCTTGAGCTTCTTCCCGTCGGAAGGTCTGACGTTTATCCTTTTCAACTCTCCTAT
>CBFDAY010000359.1:0-3169 GCA_965602895.1 uncultured bacterium | reverse complement strand
CACTACTTCCATAGCGGCGGAAAGGCGAATACGCTTGAGGGAAACGGCAAGCTCGACTTGAGCGCGCCGAGCGACGAACCCTTCGACGCATATGTTTACGACCCGGCGAACCCCGTGCGTGCGCATTTCGAAATCGATCTCTGGTCGCTCGCCGAACAGATGAAAGACAGACGCTCCGTCGAGGAGAGAGACGACGTGCTCGTGTACACGAGTTCCAAACTGGAGAAAGATACAGAGATAACCGGCCCCATTTCGGTGACACTCTACGCGGCTTCATCCGCGCCTGACACCGACTTTACCGCCGCGCTTGTCGACGTCTTCCCCGACGGCTACCTCCACCTTATACAGGAAGGCATAATACGCGCGAGCTATCGCGAATCCGACACGCAGCCGACACTAATTGAATCGGAGAAGGTTTACGAGTACAATATCGACCTGTGGGCGACGAGTCATGTGTTAAAGGCCGGTCACAGGATACGAGTCGAAGTTTCCAGCAGCAACTTCGACAGGTTCGCCCGCAATCTCAACACCGGAAACGAATTCGGCACAAGCGCGGAAATGATAACCGCCCAGCAGAAGATTTATCATTCGGCGGAATATCCGTCGCACATTATGTTGCCGATCAATCCACGACAGGACATGAATAACCCAGCTCAGGAGAAATCGGAATGAATGAAGAAAAACGCTCGAAAGAGTCCTCAAAGACAAAGTGGCTTATCCCGGCATTAGCATCCCTTCTTCTTATTGTACTTGTCATCTTTGTATTTGCCGGTAACAACGTGCGCAAGATGTGGCATATCTACACGTTCTTCGACGAGGACATTCGCATCGAAAACTTCCGCCATGCGGAAAGAGTCTTTCCCACTCGGCGAGTAAGACGATCGGGGGAAATATTTCAGTTCGAGCGCGACATCCGCGATCTGAACCCGACATACGAGTTCAAAGGTGAGACGAGAAAAGTCGAAGAGTTCCTCGAGCGAACGGTGACGACGGGGTTCCTGGTCGTCAAAGATGACAAGGTAATCACGGAGCGTTATTTTCGCGGAACCGCCGAAGATTCAATGCTTACTTCTATGTCCGTTGTGAAATCCGTCGTCTCGGCGCTCGTCGGTATCGCCATCGATGAGGGCCTCATCTCCGGCGTGGATCGGGCCATAACCGATTACGTTCCCAAGCTGAAAGGTTCCGGCTACGACGGCGTCCCCATCAAGCACGTCCTGCAGATGTCATCGGGAGTCAAGTTCGATGAAGTGTACGACGACATGTTTTCGGACATCAACCTGATGTTTTACAAGGTGTTCGGTTTCGGGCAGCCGATAGATGATTATATTGCCGGCCTCGGCTCTGAGCATCCCTCGGGAGAGACCAGTTATTACAGGAGCTGTGACACGCAGGCGCTCGGGATGCTGGTCTCGGCCGTGACGGGGAAATCCGCGTCGGCCTATCTCGAGGAAAAAATCTGGGGCAAGATCGGGATGGAGTACGACGCGTTATGGTCGATGGACAACAACGGCGTCGAGCTGACGTTCGCGTTCCTGAACGCCGCGCTCCGCGACTACGCCAGGTTCGGCAGATTGTTTCTGCGCAATGGGAACTGGGACGGAGAACAGATAGTCTCCGAAGAGTGGGTCCGCGAGTCGGTCACACCCGATAATCCCAACCTTAAGCCGGGAGAAAAGCCGGGGGGATACGGGACATTCGGAAATTTCGGATACCAGTACCAATGGTGGATTCCCGATAATCCGGACGGGGAGTACATGGCAATCGGCGTCTGGGGACAGTACATCTATGTTTATCCGAAAGAGGACATGGTCATCGTAAAGACGAGCGTAGACCCTGACTTCGAGGCCAACAACTACGAACACGACGACGAGACTGTCGCCGTTTTTCGATCGATCGCGGCTCACCTCGGCAAAATGTAAAGAGGTGAGGAACCCGGCGCCAGAGTATTAAGCATATTCATAAAACCGGGGCCGATACAACATGAACGAGCCACAAAAGAGAAGTTATGCCGACACCATTTTTGTCGGGGGAGACATCATCACGGTAGATGACACCAATCCCACGGCGGAAGCGCTCGCCACCGGCGGCGGAGAAATCCTGGCTGTAGGAAATCGCGACGCAGTGTTTCAATTGAAAGGCCCGGACACACAGTTTGCAGACCTGGAAGGCAAGACGTTGATGCCGGGCCTCATCGAACCCCACAGCCATCCCGTGATCAGCGCGCTCCTCTATGATTGGGTTGACGTCAGCGGATTCAATAATGCCAATGGGGCCGAGGTGATGGGGCGACTCCGCAAAGCAGCGGCGGACAAGAAGCCTGGAGAATGGATATGCGCTTTCGGCTACGATCCAATTCTGACGCGCGATCTAAAAGCCTTAAGCGCCGACCTGTTGGACGATATCTCCTCGACAAACCCGATTTTCATAATGATCCAGAGCATGCACACGGTCTACGTTAACCATAAAGCATTCGAGGTCGCCGGGATAACAAACGACACACCTCAGCCCGAGGGCGGGACATACGTGAAAGATGGGAGCGGAGACCTGACCGGAATGGTGATCGAGCAGGGGGCCATCATGCCGATTATGATGGCGCTGCTCATGGATTATCAGGAAAACAGCGCCGAACTTATTGAGAGGCAAATCCGGCGTTATGCCGCGGCGGGATATACTACCGTCGGCGCGATGGGTGTTTTCCCGGTCTTTCTCGATTGGATGAATGTCCTTAAGGAAATGGTGGAAGGCGATGATTGTCCCATACGTATGTTCGTTATGAACAAGGCGACCGATTTGGAGCAGGGTCTTGAGATTAACTTCGGGGCTGGAAGCGACCGCCTCAGAGCGGGCGGCGCAAAATTCTGGTACGACGGCTCGTTCGGCACGGGCAACGTGCTGCTTGAAGAACCTTTTCTAAACAGCACGCTAATGCAAGACGGCCTCGGCATACCAAGAGATACTTGCGGTTACTCTATGATGCCCATGGAAAAACTAAGAGAATCGGTTCATAAATACCATGACGCCGGCATGCAGGTCGCCATCCATGCGCAGGGAGACCGGGCGATCCGCGACGTCCTCGACGCTTATGAAGCCGTGCTTGAAGCATCGCCAAGGAACGATCACCGGCATCGCATAGAGCACGGCGGCCTGTTTCCAGCGGACGAGTTCG
>CBFDAY010000358.1:0-3179 GCA_965602895.1 uncultured bacterium | reverse complement strand
AGGATATGTCTATCTCGAGATTTCGCTCCAGATCGTCTTTCTGTTTGTTGGTCAGTATCTCGCAAAGGCGGCGCTTGTTTTCCTCGGGCGTGGCCGCCTTATGGTTGCGCATGGCCCTTATCTCGCCCCAAAGGCGAACCATTGGCACGGTGCCTGCGCACAAATGTATGTCCGAGGCCCCTCTCTTCAAGGCCTCGGCAAGAATTCTATCGATCTCAGCCAAGCGACATCCTCCGTGACTCCGGGCATGCTCAATCTACAGGCCGCCGGCAAAGCGCCATTGATGGGCCTGTGATCCGGACGCTCGATGTTTCAATTCCCTATATGATAATAACAGTCGGTAGATTTTTCAAGGTTTTTTTTGGCCGCGATTGCTCCGCTTCAGGTTCGACACGCTGCTCAAAAACTTGGTCGTGCGCAACTTACGGCCCGTATGATGGGCAATGTATGCTCCCAGGACATTCAGGATTTCGTCTGCAGAGGACGAGGGTACTCTTACGCGCTCGAGCATGGTCCAGTCTATGGAAAGCAAGCGCCGCATTATCTTTATAGAGCCGGGCGCGACTCTTTCTCCCATGCCCGAGCTGCATCCCGGGCAAAGCACACCGCCCGCGCCGGCATCGAGATAAGCCGGCCTGTTGAGCTTTTTTCCGCACCCGGCGCAGCTTTCCAATTCGGGCTGCAGGCCCGAGATTTCGAGGATTTTCAAGTAATAGGCGATAAGGAGGGTGGGGTAGTTCTTTGACATGCTCGCGAGTGTTTTCAAAGATACAAGCAGCAGCACGAACGCCCGGCTGGATTCCTCGTTTTCCTGCACGAACTGCTCCATTAACTCGCACATAACGGAGGCCAGGCCCAGCCGCGTGAGGTCCGCGCGGATGGAAGCAAACGATTCGTGCGTGACGGCCTGGGATAGCGTCTGCAAGTCACGGTTATCCTTGAAGTGCAGTTGCGCCTCGATGTGGGTTATGGGCTCGAGCGCGCTGCCGAATTTGCTCTTTGTGCGCCGAACGCCTTTGGCGACGGCCCTCACCTTTCCCCTCAAAGACGTCAGCAGAACGACTATCTTGCTCGATTCGGTGAGGTTATATGTATGGAGCACTATCGCATCCAGCTTTTCCGCGGGCATTAGTCGCGTTCTCCCCGTGGTTGCCAAGGCCAAAACCATCGAATAAACATCCTAGCATCAAGGCCCCTCTTCGTTCAACTCGATGTGGCCGGATCCCGCGCCGGGACGGCTCTGGCGACCTGTGCACAGGGGTGGCGCCTTTTAAAAAGGCTCGGACCGACGTGCTCGACGAGGTTCCGCTTGACATGCCAGGCGGCTTGCGTTAGTCTTGGGTCGATCGGCCGGAATATTTTTTTCCGGTGGCCTAAACCGGTCCGAAACTCCGGGCAATTTCGCATTGGACGTCCCCGAACGATGCATACACAGTGAACCGCTTCTACCAGACTCAGACAATCAAGTGGAGAACCATATGAAATACAGCGAGGGCAGTGTCGGACGAGTGTTTGTCATAAGTCTTGACGACGGCGATGAGCTTCCTCGGGCGATCGAGGATTTCGCCGCCAAGAAGGGTGTGAGCCGCGGCATGTGCATGCTCGTCGGCGGGATAGACGACGGCGGAACCATTGTCGTCGGCCCAAAGGACCGCGACACGCTGCCGCCGGAGCCGATGCTCTACAAACTCGGCGGCGTACATGAAGTAGCCGCCGTGGGCACGCTGTTTCCCGACGCCGACGGCAGGCCGCGCCTTCATATGCACGCCGCCCTGGGGCGCGATGGCAAGACTCGCGCCGGTTGCATCCGGCCTGGGGTCAATGTATGGAAGCTCGGCGAGGTGATCCTGCTCGAAATCCGCGGGACCACCGTCACTCGCCGCCACGATCCCACCACCGGCTTCGAGGTCCTGCATGCGGAAGCAGAGGATTAGTCTGCCGTTTCGAGATTCGGCAAGTTTGTACCTGTTTGTTCAACTATCTCACTGCTGCGCCATTTCGGTTATGGCGTCCCAGGCATTATCGATTTCTTCGTTCGTTCCGAGCACCTTGAAAAGGCAGCCGAGGGTCATGCCGCCGGCTTTTTCTTCTTCTTTGAGCATGCGCCAGGTGTCGGTGTCCTTCATCGCTTCCATGCAGCGGTCCATCGCGGCCTTGTCGGCAACCCTTCCTTAAATTGCCGGCGGATGCGCTGCACTGTCGGGGCGCTGACAACAAAGGCCTCTGAGATCTTATCGTCTTTACAACCGGCATCAGCCCTGAGCAGTACGTGCGCCCAACGAATTTTTCTTGCCGAATGCTTCCCGGCGCTGATGATCCGATTGAGCTACACCTTACTATATCCTTTTCTCCACCCTGCCTGAAACTTTCTGCGGCGTCAAGAATCCCCACTTTTTGAATCAAAATGTGACTTTTATCTTCGAGAAGGGCCCGGCGCCGCTCTGCATTAATGATTCATCTTTCTCTTGACGGATTCTATAATCCGTGGTAAGATAATTATAGGTGGATTGTTCCATCTATTTTCAGTCAAGGGAGATTTGCGAATGGCAAAAGTGGGTAGAAAGAGCATCGCGAAGGAAAGACGCGCCCAGATATTGGATGCGTTTCACCGGTGCGCGGTGCGCAGCGGGTTGGAAAAAGCCTCACTTCGAGAAGTGGCTGAAGAGGCCGGGCTGCCGGTCAGCAATTTGCATCATTTTTTTAAAAACCGGGATGAGATGATTAGCGAGTTGGTGAAGCGAATCGTGGACGGGATCATTGATAATCTCAGGACAGAAATTCAGGATTTAGAGGACCCCCAGACACGTTTCAAGAAAACCATTGAGTATCTTTTCAGTCCAAAAACTATTCAACTGGAGGATGGCAGCCTTTTCTATGACTTCTGGACCTCGGCTCACCGAAGCGAAACTGTGCGTCAAACGTTCCGGAAACAAATCCGTGATCAGCGAAGGGTTTTTAAAGACATTCTCGTTGAAACAGGCAAATTCTCGGCTCTTGCCGATGCGGAGATGAAGGAGATCGCAAACATTATTATTGCTCTTGTAGAAGGCAGCTACTACGTGATGGATATGGATGGCGAAAATGTCTCGCCGAAAAGGATGGCTCGTCTTACGAAGAGGTTCATCGAGCTTTATGCGGAGGAAAAAGACCGGGAGAAGGCTGAGAAAGCCGCTGCTTTC
>CBFDAY010000357.1:0-3180 GCA_965602895.1 uncultured bacterium | reverse complement strand
GGATCTGCTCGGTCGCTTGCTCCTGCTGCGGCTGTCGCTCCGGCGGCTTCGGCGCGAAAAAGCGCGTCCATACGATCATAATGAGGATCGACAGCGAAATCGCGAGCAGCATATTTCGCTGCTGTTCTTTATCCAAGAGGAATGCTCCCTGTTTTCAGGTCCTCGATTCAATCGTTCACATCGGCGGCGTCAGGGCACGGGGTCGAACCCGCTCTCGCACAATGGATGACACCTCAGCACCCTTCTTAGCGCGAGGTATGAGCCCTTCAGGGCGCCGTACTTTTCGATCGCTTCGATCGCGTATTCGGAGCAGGTCGGCAGAAAACGGCAGGCAGGCGGGAGAAGTGGAGACACGACTCGCTTGTAGAGCTTTATTATAAAGGTAAGCAGTTTACGCATCTAAGACTTCGCTCTTGCGGAGCAGCCCAAGGAGCCGCCCTGCCAATTCGCGGCGCGGGAGTGTGAGCGCAGGAGGTTTTGCTACTACGACGAGATCCCTGTCTATCTTGAGTCCGCGTTGATTCGTCCGGATCGTTTCTCGTATTCTTCTTCGGATTCTGTTGCGCTCGACGGCTTTCCCAAGCCGCTTGCCTGCCACTATCCCCACCTTGCCCCGACGGGCCCGAACCGGGCATGTGTACACGGTCAAGAATTGGTTGGACTTCCTCGCCCCGGTTCTGTACAGGCGCACGAACTCGCATTGTCTGGTTAAGCGCCTGTTCCTCGGGAAGCCAAGTTTTTTCATCTGTGGGCCGCGGGCGTTAGCCGCTTACACTGAGACGGGCGCGACCTTTTCGCCTCCTGTTGTTAATTATTGCGCGCCCGCTCTTGGTCTTCATCCGGGCTCTGAACCCGTGTTTGCGATATTTTTTAACGTTCGACGGCTGAAAAGTTCTCTTCACAACTCTATCCTCATAAAAAAGCCCTGCGCCGCAGGGGCCAACACGAAGATCACCTTGAATATCAAAGATATATTATACTTCGTCGCCTCGCTCATGTCAAGCAAACATGACAGCAATAAGTGAACAAAGCCTGGAGGGGAAACATGCTCAAAGGTTTTGGAGGCGGTCATTCGCGTAGCGTGCGTACTTTGTCGCCGGGTATTTCTCGATGATTATGCGTATGAGTCCGCGCGCCTTCTCGACCTCGCCAAGGTGTTCGGCGTATATCTCCGAAAGCCGCGTGAGCGCTGAACAGTGCCGGCCCATCTCAAGCTTATCCGCCTTCTTTAAGAAATTCTCATACGTCGCAGCCGCCTTTTGATATTGCTTATTCTCACAGCAAAGTTCGGCCAGGCGGAGGCGCGCGTCGAAATCGAGCGGGTCGGCGGCGATGATTTTTTCATATTCCTCTATCGCGCCGGGCAGGTCATCCTGATTCACCTTTTTCTCGGCTTCGGTGTGGACCTTGAGCAGCTTGAGGCCCTTTGACCGGTCGGGTATGAGAGTTATGAGTTCAACGAAGAGGGGAGCTTGCAGCGCGAGAAGCATGGAGAGGAAGAGAATGTAAAACAGGGCCCCAACGCCGGCGGTTTCCGTACCCGCTGTCCAAGCGACAATCGGGAAGAATACGACCAGTGTGACACCCAGCAGCGCCCAGCCGACACGGGTGCGCCCGGGGATATATCCGGAGAAGGTCAGATAAATAGACAGCAAGCCCGATGCAATCAGAAAAAGGATTGGACCATAGAATAGGAATATCAGCGTGAAAAGCATCGGCCCGGCAATCTCCGCCACACGGGTTTTCGGCGATTGATAGACAGACCGGCGACATGCTCAGTCGGCCTCTTGCATGATTCCGAAAATCGCGCCTTCGCCCTTGAGTGTCGCTCTCGACAAATGTGAAAGCCTTAAGCGTTCGCGATAATCTGAGGATTGCGCACGAGGTTGATCGCCACGTCGTATGACACGATGCCCCGGAGGTAAAGCTGCTTGATCGAGGCGTCGAGCGTTATCATGCCGTCCTTGGAATGAGTCTCCATGATACTGTAGATCTGGTGACTCTTGGCCTCGCGAATGAGGTTGCCGATGGCCGAGTTGTTCCTGAGTATCTCGCACGCCAGCACGCGGCCCTTTCCGTTGGCTCGCGGGAGCAGGCGTTGCGAGACAACCGCCAGCAGGCTGAGCGCAAGCTGGATTCGTATCTGCTGCTGCTGCTGAGAGGGAAACACGTCGATGATGCGGTCCACCGTCTGGATCGCGTCGTTGGTGTGGAGGGTGGCGATCACGAGATGCCCGGTCTCGGCGGCCGTGAGCGCCGAGGAAATCGTTTCCAGGTCGCGCATCTCGCCGATGAGTATCACGTCGGGGTCCTGCCGAAGCACGTACTTGAGCGCTGACGGAAACGAGAGCGTGTCGCTGCCGAGTTCGCGCTGGTCGACGACCGACTTCTTGTGGTTGTGCACGTATTCTATCGGGTCCTCGACTGTGATGATGTGGCAGCGCTTGTGCCCGTTGATGAGGTCGATCATCGCGGCCTGGGTGGTTGTCTTTCCGTGCCCGGTGGGCCCGGTAACGAGGATAAGACCCTGCGGCCGGAAGGCGAGCTTGCCGACGATCTTGGGAAGTCCGAGATGTTCGAGAGACGGCATATGCTCGGGGATCGCCCTCATCGCGGCCGTAACGCATCCCTTTTGCATGTACACGTTCACCCTGAAACGGTGCCCGCCGGACACGCCGATCGACATATCGAGCTCGCGCGTTTCCTCGAACTCCTCCTTTTGCTTGTCGCTCAGAATGCTGTAGATAAGACGCTTGTTGTCCTCCGGCGTCATCTCCGGATATTCCGTAGCCTTAAGCTCGCCGTTGACCCTGAGCAGCGGAGGCGCGCCGGCGGTCAGCAAAAGGTCGGATGCCTTGCGCAGGACGACCAGGTCAAAAAGGCTTTTCATGTCGAAAACGTCGCTGTCGCCTGACGACTCGGCCGCGCTCGGATCGGGACGGTATACTTCCATGTTGATTCTCCTAGTACTATTCCCCCGGCTGTCTTGCTCTCAGGGAGTCGGTGCCCGTAAACATTCCCTGAGCGTTGAGCTTGAACTCCTCCCTGTTGGAGGCGGATTGAAGCGCGTCCTCGTAACTGACGAGCCCCTGGTTGAAAAGATCGAGAAGGGACTGGTTGAACGTTTGCATGCCGAATTCGCGTCCCTCTTTTATGTAATCGGGTATGGCCTTGGTATTG
>CBFDAY010000356.1:0-3181 GCA_965602895.1 uncultured bacterium | reverse complement strand
GGATGAAGAACCCGCAAAGCGTTGCTGTTCGCTCGCCGACGTGGAAGACGCGCGCCGCATATGCGCCCGCCTCAAAATCCCCCACTACGTCTCCAACGCAAAGGCCGCGTTCCGCAAACACGTCGTCGACCCGTTCTGTGACGAATACCTCTCCGGCAGAACGCCCAACCCATGCGTAGTCTGCAACACCGAGATCAAGTTTCGCCTGATGCTGCGAAAGGCGCGCTCTCTCGATGCCGACACAATCGCGACCGGCCACTACGCCCGAATAGAGCGCGACGAAAAATCGGGCCGCTTTCTCCTGCTCAAAGGGTGCGACCCCGCGAAAGACCAGTCGTACTTTCTCCACGAGCTTACACAGCGGCAGCTCGAACATATCATCTTCCCGCTCGGAGGACTGACCAAGACGCAGGTCCGCCGCAAGGCGCGCGAGCTGGGACTCGCCGTCGCCGAAAAACCCGAGAGCCAGGAGATATGCTTTGTCACCGGCGGCGACTATCGCAAACTGCTCGAGCAGATGACACCCGAGGGGCTCAAGCCCGGCCCGATTGTCGACCTCGACGGCAAAGAGCTCGGCAGGCACAAGGGCATCGCATATTACACCGTCGGCCAGAGGCGCGGCCTCGGCGTCTCGCATCCGCGGCCGCTGTACGTCGTCGGGTTCGACATCGGAAAGAGCGCCGTCATCGTCGGCACGTCCGAGCGCCTGTGGTCCGACGAGCTTGTCGCCGAAAAGGTGAACTGGATTTCCATAAAGAAACTGCGCGAGCCCTTGCAGGTTAAGGCGCGCATCCGCTACAAGCACGAGGAAAGCCCCGCCACCATAAGCCCGCTCGACGACGGCGCCGTGCGCGTCCGCTTCGACAAGCCCCAGCGCGCCATCGCACCCGGCCAGTCAGTCGTCTTCTACAACGGCGATGTGGTTGTCGGCGGCGGGATGATTGGGCTGGAGAAAAAGCGATAATTGCCGGACATCATGTACAGACGCGCAGCGCCCCTCACATCAGCCCGATGAACTCCAAAAACTCTCTTTCGGTGCCGATTTTTTTGCGGCGGTTCCAGCGGCGGACCTTGGCGTAGTAAGTCTCGTCCTGCGCGAGGCTCTCGCGGTGGATCCTCTTGATGCGTACCTTGCTCACTTTGCCGTCGAGCGTTCGGTTGCACGCGCAGATGTCGTTCATCTTGATCTCGATGATCTTGCGGTCGTCATCGTCGAGCGTGAGGTCGAACGGGTGCTCGCGGCACACGATGGGCCGGTGCTCGTAGGCTATGCAGCCTTTCTTGGGCCGGAGATAAAAGCAGCGGTCGTACACTTCGCGGACACACATCGCCTTGCGATCTATATGGCGAGGCCCAAGCTTGATCCATGCGATCTGGCCGGGCGAGTTGCCGAACTCGGATCTTTTGAAGAAGTGGACTATCTTGTCGGCGGGTTTTCCGGTGCCCTCCATGAGACGGCGGACGTCGGTGTCGGTCACGGGTACCCGAAGGCGGCAGCAGTTGCCGCAGCGCCCGCAGCGGAACTTGAGAAATTGTGCGCCCTCTATTTTTTCGTTGCTTCTCTTTCTTGATACCATCTCGATCCTTCCAATAATTCCAAAGTGTTTCCAAAAAAATGTTTCGCCTTTCGCTGTCCCTCCGCACCGAGTGTGACGTTCATTCCGTCATCCGGATTGCAGAATTCTAACGCAGCGGCCTCCAAAACGCAAGAAGAAAAATCGGTGGAGGTTCAAGTTGCGAATGTTTTCGCAGATGAGATTGCCGCGGTCGCTTAGTCGCCGGTGACGTCGGCAACCCTCCACTTGCTTCTAAGAAACTGATGTTGCCTTTCGCTTGGGACAGTCCCGATTCTACGGCCTTCGGCCCGTAAATCTGGGACAGTCCCGCCGCCGCCCGTTTCTTGGTCAAGTCTCCCGCCTAGCGGGTGAGAATGCTCGCAATGACCAAGGGAAACGCATATTCGCCTTATATCCCACCAAATGGAAAGCAATGTGAAGAGATATGCTCCTCGTCATTGCGAGGAACGAAAGGTCGCGGACCTGAGTGACGAAGCAATCTCATTGGGAAAAAGCTCCCCTCACTCGCGCAGCGCGTAGACTGTGGCCCAGTCCGCCTCGAAACGCGGCTCGCAGTAGCGCTCCAGGAAATTCTCGAAGATCCTGAAATCGGCGTCGAAGCGGCGTTTATCCTCTTCCGACGTAGTATGGGTGGGAAACCTGGTGAGAAAAAGCTTATTGAACATGACGTGCGTGACGCCCATCTCGGCCAGGGTCAGGCGAAACGCCTCGGCGCTTCCGGCGTCGTGTACCAGTTCTATCATGCTCGGGGCCTCTATCACGCTGTCGCCTATCTTGGGCCTATCGCAGAAATAGCCGCGGTTGTCCCAGAAAAACATGAGGCGCGCATCCGCCGGCAGCTTGTTGTTTATGTAATTGAACGCCTGATAATTCGGAACCTTTTCGGTCAGGAATTCCTCCCGCGTTTGATCGCCCCAGACGACGGGTCCGAACTCGGCCGGGACGCGCGGAGGATAGAAATAGGAAAACGAAAGCCACACGAACCCGCAGACAAGTATCGCGCCAGTCTTGAACCAGGTCGCAAACCCCTCGGACAGCCGCCCCGCCTTTTCTTCCAGCGCGACGATTGTGTGCGCGCACGCGAGGCTGAGCAGCGGAAACATCGGCATCATGTAGCGCGTGATATGCGTGTACGCGGCCCAACTGAGGAAATAGATTATGCACACCAGGGCCGACCACCTCACAACGGGCGGGTTCGGCCGCGTGAGCAGGAGCGCCGGAAAGAGGATCAGCCACAGCGGCGTGATGGTCGCGTCGAAATTGGGGAACCCCGCCTTGCCATATGCCGTGATATTCCATGGAAGCATGAGCATATGCCGCCAGTCGTGACCCATCCCGTGCGAATCAACATATGCAAGCATTCTCTCGACCTGCTCGGGCGCCAGCCACCGCCCGCCGAATATGTTGTACGCCACCGGGTACACGGGGTTGCCGGTTATCAGGTAGTTCTTGATCAGATACGGCGAAACGAAAAGCGCGACGACTCCCCCAAACAGGGCCAGTCGTTTGACCGCCCCTGCGACTTGCCTTGTATCCGAACGGATCTCGACGGCGGCAAGTATCAGGAAAATCGATATGAGACCGTATATCGAGGTGTATTTCAT
>CBFDAY010000355.1:0-3211 GCA_965602895.1 uncultured bacterium | reverse complement strand
GCCTCGGCTTTTTCCTCGCCAAACTGGACGGTGACCTTGCGCCCTGTATCAGCCCAACCCCAGATGGTGATGGGCTTGTCGCGCTGGATAACCATGTTGCTCGAAAAGATGCCATGCATCTCGAGTGCGCCGGGGGCGGCGCCCGTGCACCATGCAATAGTCAGCAAAACCGACAACATGGGGACGAACGTTTTGTAACGCATCTTTGTCTCCTTCTTAAGATTGTGGAGCCTTTCGCCGCGCTCTCATAAAAATTCTGCCGTTCCAAGCGGCTACCGCGCAAGCGGCGTCGCAGCTGTTGCTTAAGGCGCGATATTCACTCCAATCGCCGCTCTTTTCGCTGGCGCCAGTTTAGACGCCGAAGGCGGCCTTGCCGATTCCGCACTGCCCCAATTGACGTTCGGCTCCAGCTCCGCCGTCCCAGATGTACGATGCGGCCTGCGCGCCGACGCTCAGCGGCAGCAAAAAGAGATGCCACCTCATCCGGCCGGTTGTGTCAAGAGCCAAATCTCCGCCCGAAGGCGAGGATGAAAAGTGCCCGCGGAAGCGCCGCGCAACCCGGTTAGCCCTGCTAGATATCCGTCAAGGCCTATGGGCCAACCGGCCTGATAGTCCGGATTCATTCGTGATCGAGCGGGGCAGGTTCTTGATCTGGGCGAAAGTCAGAACATAAACGCGGCTACTTTTCCCCCTTCATTTAAAGTCAGTATATGGTTTTCGGCAACGGCCTTTTAAATCGCAACGCCTGGGGAAATTGGCGCGGCAAAACGCGACGAAAAGGCTCGACCGCATGGAAAGCGGTAGAGGAATGCCCGTTGTAATCGGATTCTGCTTGAACACCGATTTTCGCCAGAGCCTCAACCGTCATAATCGAACCAAGATTTTGTCGCTCAGCTTGCCTCTCGATCAAGGCGTAAAGACCAGGCGCAGGCGGCGGTTATCGAGCCAGGGGACTTCCAGCGGTCCTTGGAGCCTCTCCACGCCGAGCAACACGGGCGTGTGGGCGCGTTTGCGGAGGCGCACCTCGAAATCGCGACCGTCGAAGCGCACGCGGCCAGGCATGTCGATGAAGCGGCGAAAGATGTCGGGCGCCAGGTGTTTCTCGAATCGCGGAAGGTCGCGCGCCAGACGACGGTACAGAAAACTGGCCACGACGCTCAGCAGCAAGTCGAAATGGATGCGAACCATGAGGGGCGACGACAGGGCGTTGAGGTTGAAGAAGTCAACCAGTTCGGACAGTTTGTTTTCGATGCGCCAGCGTCGCGCGTAGACGGTCAGGACATCGACGAGGGGGAACTGGCGATTGTTTGTAATCACGTAGGTCGGCGCGGCGCGTCCGTGATCTTTCATGATGATTTGACGCAATGGCCGGGGGCAGCCCTTGAGCGTCACTGCGCTTTCGTGGACCAGAAATCGCTGGTGTTTGCGTTTCGGGATCGGCAGTTTGATTTTCTCCCATTGCGCTTCGCCCAGCGCACCGGTTTGTTCGCTCAGGGTTTTCGAACGCCTTCGCAACGTGATGAATTTGATCCCGGCTTGGTCTAGTTCGCCCAGGGTTTTGTAGTTGGTCAGACGCGAATCGAACACGAGGGTCTCGTCGATCACGCCTTTGATTTCTTGCAGGTATTCGACGAAGCGCATGACTTCGCCTGAGGCCTCTTTGCGCAGCACGTCGGCGTTGGCGTAGAGCAGCGCGTTCGTCTCGGCGTCCTGGGCGAAGAAAGTGTTGGCGCCCTTGAGCGCCTTGTTGCGCGCGCCGCACCAGACTTTTTCCATTTCCGAGCGCTCGCCGAAATGAGGGATGGAGTGAAAATCCAGGTTGATCGTGGCGCCCGCAAAGAGCTCCGGCTGCCATTGGCGCATGCGCGAGACGACCGCCGTTTGCAGCGCGCGACACCCGGCGGCCGAAACCAGGCACGAATAAGTTCCCATGTAAGTGGGCTTTGGCAGCACGTTGAGCCCGGCGAATAGCCCGAGCCCAATGTCGCGATCGTATTGGCGCACGTGAGAGAGCCGCTGCGCCCCGGTCAGTTTCAGGGCCAGGAAACTTAGAAAAGCCTGCCTTTTGCCGATGCGGTTCGAAGCGGCCAACGGCAGCTCTTGGAGCAAGTCCATCATCCCTGACTCGATCAAGTACGGTAAGAAAGCGAACAGGCCGGCGATCTGGCATTCGACGTTGAACGGTTCGAGCTCGTCGAAGTCCAGATTGCGCGACGGTTGCGCGAGGAGGGTGTTTTTCTTCGACAGGCCGCGCTGTTTCGCCGGCCGGCGGGCAAGTTTTCCGAATCCGGCGTCCTTGACGACACGCTCGACGGTGCTGTAGCTCAAGCGCGCAACGTTTTCCTTGTCGAGCCGCTCGGCGATCTCGGCGACCGACAGCTCCTGTTTCCTCATCTCGCCAATCGCCTCGCGGACATATGGCGTGATCCGGCGGTCCCTCGGACCGCTCGCCGGCTTTGGGAACAGTACGAGTTTTCCGGTTCTCAGCTCGTGCGCCAGGGCGTAGAGGGATTTTTCGGTAAACCCGAAGCGCCTGGCGACTTGCTTTGCCGGGGTTTGCTCGACCACGTATGCCCTGAGCGCCTCATACTGGCGCTGCCGTGGCGTCTTCGGCTCGAGGAAAAAGGCCTTGAGGTCATCGCGCATGGCATATCCTTTGGTACTATTATGATGGTTATAATATCGTGAGCGTACATGTTTGCTTCGAGCAGTGCAAGCAAAAAAACGGTGCTGTGGTGAAATAATTGGGATATTAGGCGAATAATTGCGCTACAATTGCTCCGCCGGAAGAACAAAGGCGCTCTTTCAGCGACCTATGACCATCACAGGCATACTAAAATATGGCGGGATAATAAGTCAGATACCGACCGAAGGGGGCCTGATATGGGCGCAGAGCGGGATGACAAATCTTGGTCTGATTATGACGGTTTCGCATTTCGCGAAAATCGGTGTTTAAGAGAAATGACCAATGGTCCGGATCTCGTAGCGTGTCGTTGGGATCGTCGCCTGGTTGTACTTTCCACTTGCCCCAGTTGTAAGCACATTCGCCATCCATCGGCCGCGTATGCCAACGGGTTCCCAGCTTTTCGATACCGCCGCCGTGCTTCTGCATCTGCCCAATATGGGCCCACGAGTCCCAGTAGACTCCGAAGTCGTAACCTTTGAATTCCCACGGATGACGTACAGTCACCAGCTTGTTGCGGAACGCCTT
>CBFDAY010000354.1:0-3218 GCA_965602895.1 uncultured bacterium | reverse complement strand
TCTCGAACTCCCTGCCGATTCCTCCGGCGTCCACCGTTTTCTCGTACCGATACCACGCAGTGGAACCCACGAGCGATTGCGTGATGTTTCCTCCGAACGAGCCCCACCGCTCCACTAGCATCGTCTCAACGCCTTCTCTGGCTGCCGCTATCGCCGCCGCAAGACCGCCCGGACCGCTTCCGACAACCAAAACATCCGTCTCTGCCATGACAGGGATTGTTCTCGTCGGCTCTTGAACGTGCTTCATAAACGCCTCCGTAAGGTTTTCGAGCACCATACTGACGTGATATCCGTCTACGAATCAGTCTCCATATTACTACCATGCTGCCGCCGATGCAATCCGAGCGCAGCCGTGCGTCGGTCGCGCGCCATGGCCATGCCGTTTCTTATGGATAACGCACTTGTAGTGAAGAGTGCGTCGGCAGCTGTGCTCATCCGGACAAATCCTGAACTGCTTAACGCACGCGGAAGAGGATTCAGGAAGAACATTCAGACATTGCAGGCACCAACAACGTAGCATCCGTAGAAAAACCGTTTCGAACGTTTATGATATGACATGTGATGAGGTGCTAGCTGCCCGCGTCCTCAGGCTCAGCCGGATCGGAAGCACGCGATCTATCGGGAGCGGGCTTTATGGCTAATGCGATGATGCCACATGTCAAGACATAGCGGCGCTTTTTGGGTCATCTCGTTAAGACATCGGGCTCGGCGTCCCTGCAACCATGTGGCGGCGCGTTGAAACATCTTCATTTCCAAAAGCCGGTCGGATCGCTAGTACGTGCGCAGGGCGTCCACGATCTGCATCCTGGAAGCTTTGAGGGCGGGAAGGATGCCGGATAGGACGCCTACGAGTATCATAGTGAGAAAGGAGATCGTCATGATGAAGGGATCGATTTCCGGCGCGGCCACGAGGCGCGGCAGCTCGAGCGAGCCGAGTATGATGCAAACCGCGCTTCCGAAGGACGCTCCGATGAGTCCGGCGAATACGGTAATAAGAAGCGATTCGGTCATGAACTGGAGGAAGACCTGCCGCCTGCTGGCGCCGAGCGCTTTGATGATCCCGATTTCTCTGATCCGCTCGTTGATGGACACGAACATGATGTTCATTACGCCCACGCCGCCGAGCAAGAGCGTGACGACACTGGCGGCGCCCAGGAAAATCTGAAGGCCCAGGTTCACGCCTTCCACCCTTTCCATCATGTCGGCGGTCCCGAAAGAGTTGACGGCGTCCGCGTCGTCCGCGAGGAATCCGTGCCGGTGGGCGAGCGTGTTGCGAACCTGGTCGCGCGCGGCATTGTCCTGCAGGATCGAGTAGGGCTGCAGGTATATCGTGTAGAAATACTTCGAGCCGCTGAACAGTTTCTGCGCGGTGGTGAATGGAATCAATATCTGGTCGTCATCGGGGCTGTCGACCCGGCTCATCTGCTCTCCCTTTTCGGCAAGCTCGCCCACCACGCGAAACCTGAAGCCGCCGAGACGGATGAATTCCCCGGCGGCCGGCTGGGGACCGAAGAGTTTCTCTTTCACATTGGCCCCGAGCACGCAGACTCTGCGGCGCAGATCGACGTCCTCGGAGGAGATGAATCTCCCTCTCTCGACGGTCATGTTGCGAATGATCTCGGCATTTTCGTCGGTGCCGCCGGTCGTGCAATTGAGCGTTTCGCTGCCGTACTTGGCCTCACGGAGCCCGACGCCGACGTCCGGCGCCACCAGTTCCACCTCGGGGCAATGATCCTTGATGGCCTTCAGGTCTTCGACGGTGAACCGTATCTGCCTGCCTCCCCTTATTCCGCTCGGGCCGCTGCTGGATTTACCGGCCCAGACGTAGATCATCTTCTTGCCGATCTTTTGGAACTCTTTGGCGAACAGTCGCTCCGAAGATCTGCCCATTCCCACGAGGATGATCATCGAAGCGATTCCCCAGATGATCCCGAACATCGTCAGGCCCGTCCGCAGCTTGTGGCCCCTCAGGCTGTGCCATGCCTGGGCTATCGATTCTATCAAGAACAAAGCTCTGCAACCTCACTCGTATCGCAGACATTCGACCGGGTCCAGACCCGCCGCGCGATATGCCGGCAGGACGCCCGCGAACAGACCTATGACGACCATGGCAAGAAAAGTCACGGTCAAAGTGAATACTGAAATCTCCGGCGTCCCGAGGATTGTCGGCCTGGGCACGGCGGCGAACACCAGGCAGATCGCGCATCCCACAAGGATGCCAATGATCCCGCTCAGCAGCGTAATCGTCAGGGCCTCGGCCATAAACTGAACCAGGATGTGCCTTTTTTTTGCGCCGAGCGCCTTGCGGATGCCAATCTCGCGAGTGCGCTCGGTGGCGCTGATCAGCATGATGTTCATGACGCCCACCCCGCCGACGAACAGGGTGATCACGCCGATTATCGTGACGAATGTCGCCGCGATGAGCGCCATCGTGTCCAGAGAAACAAGTATTTTGACGATGTCCATGAATTCGACCGCCTCTTTGTCGTCGGGCGAGAAATCGAGTTCTTTCGCGAGAACGGCCCTGACTTCTTCGATGCAGGCCGAACTCTGCGAGGGCTCCTTTGGCTGAATCATAATATTGTAAATCCGCTTCGAACCCCTGAAGTTTTGCAGCAAGGTCGTCACGGGTATATAGGCTTTTTCGTCTTCCGGCCCGCCCCAATCGATCATCGTTTCCCCTTTTTTCCTGAGGACACCGACTACCTCGAAGGAGATACCGCGCACCTTGATTTTTTTGCCGACGGCATCGGCGCCCGACGGAAACAGCGCCTCCTTCAGGTCGGCGCCCAACACAATCACCCGCCGGCCGGTTTCGAGGTCGTCCCGCTGCAGGAGCCGGCCGCGGTCGAGGTCGAGCTTGAAAATGTGCGGCGCGTCGAGATTCACGCCGAAGACGTTTCCCGTCTTCAGGTTGTTTCCGCGCTTCAGAAATATGTCCCACAGGCCGTCCGCGGGGGTGAGATATTGCACGGAAGGACATTGGTCCGCGATGACGTCCACGTGCTCCAATTTGAGCTTAAGCCAGCGCGCTCCCTTGCGCCCACTGGTTTCGGAAAGGGCCTTCTTCGGCCAGACAACTATGAAGCCGTCGCCGATGGCGCGCGATTCCGAGTGCATTATCTCGACAAACCCGCGGCCCCATCCACGCAGGAAAACGACCGAGGCCGTTCCCCAGACGACGCCGAGCATCGTAAGAAGAGAGCGGAGGCGGCTCG
>CBFDAY010000353.1:0-3235 GCA_965602895.1 uncultured bacterium | reverse complement strand
GGCGGCGTCGGCAAGACGACCATCTCGGCGGCTACAGCCGTGCGCTGCGCCGAGTTGGGCCATAACACCATCGTGATGAGCACCGACCCCGCGCACAGCCTGGCCGATTCGCTCAATTGCAAAATCGGAGGCAAACCGAAAAAGATCGCGGAGAACCTCACCGCCGAGGAAATTAACGTCAATGAGGAATTAAAGATAAACTGGGGACGCATCCAGAAGTACATAACAAAATTCCTCAAGTCGCGCGGCTTCGAAGACCTGATGGCCGAAGAGTTCGCAGTCCTTCCCGGTATGGAGGAGCTGTTCAGCCTGCTCAAGCTGAAGGGCTACGCCGAGGACGAGGTCTACGACGTGGCGATAATCGACTGCGCTCCGACCGCGAGCACCGTGCGCATGCTGAGCATGCCCGACGTCATCCGCTGGTACATGGACAAGTTCTTCGACATCGAGCGCCGGATAATCAAGACCGTGCGCCCAATAGCCGAGCGCATCGCAAACTTTCCCCTGCCGACCGATGACGTTTACGATTCGGTCGAGAGCCTGTTCCACAAAGTGGAAGGCATGAAGGACGTGCTGACCGACCAAAAAAAGGCGTCGATACGGCTCGTGTTCAATCCGGAAAAAATGGTAATCAAGGAATCGCAGCGCGCCTACAGCTACCTGAACCTCTTCGGCTTCACGGTCGATTCGGTCATTGCGAACCGCATCTATCCCGACGAGATAAACGATCATTATTTTGACCGCTGGAGGGAGATACAAAAAAAATATCTGGCCGAGGCCAAGAACGTGTTCGATCCTCTTCCCATGTTCACGGGCAAGCTGTTCGACCGCGAAATGGTCGGGCGCAAGCTGCTGCATGCGCTCGCAGACGACATCTTCGGCGAGACCGACCCAGCCGAGGTCTTCCATACGGATTCCCCGATAAAAATGAAGCAGCTCGACTCGAAATACTTGATGTCGATACACCTGCCGGGAACCCAGAAGAAAGACCTCAACATATGGGCCGCGGGGGACGAACTCATCGTCGAGGTCGGCAATTACCGCCGCAATATCCTGCTTCCCAGGAGCCTCGCTCAGAGGGAAGTTGTCGAAGCGAAATTCCGGGGAGATGATCTCAACATAGTCTTCGGGGAATAGCCTCAATGCGATCAAGAACAACGGCAATCGGCGACGGGTTCATCCACGAGCTTTTGCCCCTTGCGAAAAACGGCTTCGTGATTCTCCGCTCGATCCTGGATATTCTTATCGACCGGATCGAAGAGGCGGAGATGAGCCGGGAGATCGACGTGCGGAAGGACATCTACGCCTCGATCATCGATGCGCTGGAGGCCGAAATCGAAAACATACAAAAGGATGAATCCGAAACCCCCGCGGCGGCGGCCAAAGTCGAAGTGCTCGAAGCGGTCGTCTCCGTGCTCCTGAAAGAGTCCGAAGAGCTGAAGGCAAAAACGAAAAAAAAGAGCAATCGGCCGAAAAAAGTGAAAATTGACTAAAAGTGACAAACCCGCTCATAATGCGCATTCCCAAGGACCCTGCGGCGAAAGCGGGGCATGCGCCAATGCCACCCACGACTGATCTCGGATTTTTCATCCGGGGGGAGAAAAGAAATGGCTAATACCACGCCTAACGAATACGACACGATAATCGTCGGATCGGGCCCTGGCGGCGCAACACTGGCCAGGGAGCTTTCGAGAGCGGGAATGAAAACGCTCGTGCTCGAGCGCGGCAAGGACGATCAGCGGCTCGGCAGCTACCTGACGGCACTGCGGGTGCTCAGCACCGGGCGTTCCAAGGAAGGCCTGCCCATGCTCCGCGCCAGCACAACCGGAGGATCAAGCGTGTTCTTCAGCGCGAGCGTCGCCGAACCTCCACCGTGGCTCGCGACCAGATACGGCATCGATCTCTCCCCATGGATCGACGAAATCAGAAAGGAAACCTGGGCGACACTCCTGCCCGAGAACCTCGTCGGCAGGGCCTCCATGAAGGTTATGGAAACAGCCAACGGGCTCGGCTTCGATTGGGAGATCAACGCCAAGTTCCTCGATCCCGAGAAATTCATAGACGGCCGCTGCTGCGGCGCCAACGAACATCTCGGCTGCAAGTGCGGCTCTAAATGGACTGCGAGGGAGTACCTCAAGGAGGCAATAGCTGCGGGCGCCGAGCTTCTCGTCGAAACCGAGTGCGAAGAAGTGATCGTCGAAAACGGGAAAGCCGTGGGCGTCCGGGCCCGAACGAGGGACGGGCAAAAAAAGGAGTTCCGCGCGCGCCGCGTGATATTATCGGCGGGCGGCCTTGCAACCCCCGTCTTGCTGAAGCGGGCCGGAATCGACGAAGCCGGGGAGGGCTGCTTCATGGATCCCACGGTCGTCGTATACGGCGAGGCGCCATTCGAAGGAACGCTGCTTGATCCGCCGGTCTCCGTCGTGAGCTGGGAATTTTACGACAGCGACGGGATCCGATTGGGCACAATAATGGAACCGGCGCTGCTGCTCGCCATGAATCTTCTCAAGAAATCGCCAAGACACCTGGGCATGGCCCTGAACTACAAGAACCTGATCGGGGTACTCGTCAAAGTAAAGGACGACCTCTCCGGGCGCGTCTTTCCGGACGGCTCCGTCTCGAAACAGCTAAACGAAAACGATCTCGGACGCCTGGACAAGGGAATCAAGATCGCCAACGAAATACTCCGCGCCATCGGGTGTCCGCCCGGCCGAATAGTCGTTGGAGAAACAAAAGGCGCTCACCCGAGCGGCACATGCAGAATCGGTCATATACTGAATGACAATCTTGAGACGGAAATACAGAATCTCTATGCGTGCGACGCCAGCGTGTTTCCCGAAGCGCTCGACCGGCCGACCGTGATGACGATTATCGGCTTTGGGAAACGCCTTGCGCGTCACATCCTTTCCGCCGAAGGGAACGCGCACGAGACAGAAACACCGAAACAAGCTCTGAAGCAGGCAAACCGAGCCCCCGCAAGCTGACCGGGAAGCGAGCAGGGAAAAACGCTTCCGGGAAACGGCCGGCGCATGTGGGGGTTTTGTCGGATGTCATATTTCGTTTCCGGCACATGATCGGCGCCTCCGAAACACCCCCGGCAAGCCGCTCACCCCGGATTGCAACGTTGCGCGGCTCCGCTGACGGCGCCGGCGGGCAATTGCGCGAGACGATTGCTTTCCTGCGGCAGGATTCGTAGCCATCTGAAAAATATATTCGAAAGCGGCTTTGATGAATA
>CBFDAY010000352.1:0-3236 GCA_965602895.1 uncultured bacterium | reverse complement strand
CGGTGTCGCGTACCAGCGCGAGATCGTCGAGATCGCTCGCGACGCCGGCATCAGGATAGTCGGGCCGAATACGACCGGCATCCTGAATCCCCACGACAAGTTCACGACCACCTTTGTCCCGCTCCTGCACGTCCGAAAGGGACCGGTCGCCTTCATCGCCCAGACCGGCATGTTCGCCGGGATGCTGATGGAATGGATCCTCTCATCCGAATGCTTCGGGATAAGCAAGGTCGCCGGCCTGGGCAACAAGTGCGATGTCGACGACGCCGACGTGCTCGAATACCTCGCGCGGGACGCAAGCACCAAGGTCATAATGATGTACGTCGAGACGGTCAAGAACGGCAGGCGCTTCATGGAGGCCGCCCGCGCCACAACACGCCTGAAACCGGTGCTGGCGCTCAAGGCGGGGCGCACGGGCGAAGGCGCGGCCGCGGCGATGTCTCACACGGGTTCGCTTGCCGGCAACGACGCCGTCGTCTCCGGCGCGTTCAAACAGGCGGGCATCCTCCGCGTCGACTCGTTTCAGGACCTCGTCGATCACGCCAAGATGTTTGCATATCAGCCCGTCGCCCGCGGAAACCGCCTCGCTATCGTGTCGCTCTCGGGGGGCGCCGCCGTTATGTCGGCCGACGCCGCAATCGGGGCGGGATTCAGGCTGGCGGATTTCCCGAAGGAACTGACTGCGCGGATCCAGAAGCGCTATCCTCCATGGGCGACCGTGAGACATCCTTTCGATATCGAGCCGCTGACCGAGACCGTCGGTTTTCAGCCCGCCTTCGAGATGACCGTTCGCTGCGCGCTGAGCAATCCCGAAACCGACGCGTGCATAGTAATAACATGGACACCCTTTCCGATAACCGGCTATTCCTTCGATTTCATCCAAGAACTCCAGGCCGAGTACCCGGGCAAACCGCTCGCGTTTTGCTCCATCGGTTACAAGGAGAACCACGAGGCCCTTTCCGCGAGGCTGGAAGCCCTGCAGATCCCCGTCTATCCGTCCTTTTCGCGGGCCATCGACTCTCTGGCGGCCTCCGTCAAATATGGAAAACACCTCGACGCGATCGGCGCGCGTGAACCAGGGCTCCACGGGGCCCCGGCGGCGGCGAAGACTGCGCGGCCGACGCCCGAGCGGGCATCCGACCGGCCTCCGGCCATGGACCCGAAACAGGACAAAGATGCAGCGGAGCCGATTCGGAAGCTCAGAATATTTTTCGACGGCGCCTCCAAGGGAAATCCCGGCCCCGCGGCGATAGGCGCGGTCCTGAGCGAGCCATCGGGCGAAGTCGTGCGCGAGCTGAGCGAATCCATTGGGAAAGCCACGAACAATTTCGCCGAATACACCGGCTTGATCCGCGCCCTGGAAGAGGCGAAAAAATTGGGCGCGACCGTGGCCGAATGCTTCTCCGACAGCGAATTGATCGTGAACCAGATGAACGGCTCATACCGGATCAGGAGTAAAACGCTGCTTCCGCTGGCGCAAAAAGCGATGTCATTGACCCGAAAGTTCGATGGTTTTTCGCTGGAACATGTGCCGCGCTCGCAGAACCGGCGGGCCGATCGGCTTGCATCGGAAGCATTGCGAAATAGCGAAAACAAGCTGTAGGGCCTCTTTGCCTCCCCCGACATGATCGCGTATCTGCCTGTCCCACAACAACTTAGGCTGTCCATGCGTTTTCATCGCGCTCCTGCAGGGAATATACTGCGGCCATGCATTACAGCTATTGCGCATGTAAGCGATTGTCATACAAGAGCTTATAAAGGAAGCTCCCTCCGCATAGTGAATTCGCCCCGTCGACGCACGCTGATTATTGCCCGACAGCGGATCCTCTCGATGCGCATAAGTCATTGCTTCACAAGATGATATGCTATCTAGAGCCTCGTCCGCGGCGTCTGGCACAGTTCTTGTACCTATCCAAGTGACAATAGGACAGAACAACCGACAACAACACGGAGTTTTCTTCGGCGCAGTACAGGGCGCGCCGGTTGCCCTAAGGAGTTCTAAAATGGATGTCAACAACGCTCTCACATTTACCATCGCCGTCAGCCTGTCCTCGATGGTGATAATCGTCGGGGCGGCCGTAATGGGCGCTTACAGGTTTTTTAAGAATCTCGGCGTTTTCAAAGGCCACTACTACTATTAAAACCAATATGCGCCGGCCGTCGCCCCTGCCGGTTTCGCCGGCGCATTGCCGCATACGCCATCCCAGAGGTTGAAATCCCCGATGGTTTCCCCTGAGACTGCAATTCGAGAAACATCATTGCCCCCGGCTTTTTCCTTCATCAAAGGGTCACTGGGCTGTCTATTGGTGCACGGGTTCGGAGACACCGCCGCGCTGATGGAACCGATGGGCGAATATCTGTGCGCCGAAGACATAAGCACGAGGGGAATAACGCTCCCGGGGCATGGGACCTCGCTCAGGGAGTTCACCAGCACCACAAACGAGCGTCTGTTGGGAGTCGTGGAGACCGAGTATCTGGAACTCAAGAAGACCTGCGACTCCGTGGTTGTGGTGGGTTACAGCATGGGGGGGCTGCTGGCGCTGCAACTGGCCACCTTGAGAGATATTGAAGGCATCGTCACAATATGCGCCCCGATGTTCCCTCGAGGAGGACCCGCCGGAGAAAAAATCATAAAGCTCACCGCCAAAGTCGGCGGCGCGTTTGGCGCAAGTCTCCCCAAGATGGGTTTCACGAGTCTTTCCGACAGGTCCCTCTCCAAGCATTTGAGCGGGTATGAGAAATATCCTTTCCGCAGCATATCCCGCCTTGTAAAGCTGATGGAAACCACTCGTCCCGTGCTCGGGCGCGTGCTCGCGCCGATACTCGTCGTGCAGTCGCGCCGCGACGACGTGGTCTGGAAAAAGAGTGGGGAATACCTCATGGATTCCGTCAGCAGCAGGCAGAAAGAACTCATCCACCTCGAGAACAGCCGTCACAAAGCCCCTATCGACGGAGACCGCCACTTTCTTTTCGAGCAGATCCGCAGGTTCAGCATGGAGCACGCCGACAAGTAGGCGTTTCGGCTCGCGCCAGCCGATATTGCGCCGGCAAGAACCGTGGGTTCCATCTATGTCGCCGAAAGATTCCTCGACATTGCGTGGACGAACGGCATGTGACGCGATTCACCGCATTCTCTTACGCCCCCTTTGGAAATTGCCGCCCGCGTGTGCTATAATGCCCGTGAGCTCGGGATATTTCGGTCGGTCGTTTCCGGCAGGCTCAAGGCCGGGCATTCC
>CBFDAY010000351.1:0-3252 GCA_965602895.1 uncultured bacterium | reverse complement strand
TCTACGAAGGATTTATTAGGCAACTTGTTATGCGAATCATCGCCGTGGCGAATCAAAAGGGGGGCGTGGGCAAAACGACCACTTCGGTGAATCTGGCGGCCTGTCTCTCGGCGGCGGAAAAGCGCACGCTCCTTGTGGATCTGGACCCACAGGCGAACGCAACGAGCGGGTTTGGGCTCGACCGGCGGGCAGAACGCCCGACCGTGTATGATCTTCTGATCTCCAATGCGTCTTTTGACGAGGCCGTGTTGCGCGAGATTGTGCCGTGGCTGGATATCATTCCGTCGAACACCAGCCTGGTGGGCGCGCAGGTCGAGCTTTTCCAGATGGAGAACCGCGAGCACCAGTTGAAAAGAGCGCTTGCGCCCGTGCTGACACCTGCGCTCATCTCCGATGATCGAAGATACGATGTCGTTCTTATCGACTGCCCGCCCTCGCTCGGCCTTTTGACGGTCAACGCGCTGGTGGCGGCGCGGTCGGTGCTGATTCCGCTGCAGTGCGAGTATTACGCGCTGGAGGGCATCGAGCAGCTTCTGGATTCCCTGCGGCTCGTGCGTTCGTCCCTTAATCCGACCCTTGAGATCGAGGGCATCGTCCTGACGATGTTCGACAGCCGCACCAACCTGTCCCGCCAGGTCGAGACGGAGGTGCGAAACTACTTCGGTGAAAAGGTTTATGAGACGGCCATCCCCAGAAACGTGCGCCTGAGCGAGGCGCCGAGTTTCGGCAAGCCTATTGTCTTTTACGACATATCCTGCGCCGGAGCTATCGCGTACATCAACCTTGCAAAGGAAGTGATCGACAGTGGAGAAGAAAGCGCTCGGTAAGGGCCTCAAGGCGCTGATCGGCGAGCCCGAGGAGTTCGCCCGCTATGAAGCCTCCTCGCGGAACCATATCGATATCGACCGGATCGACCCGAATCCTCATCAGCCTCGCGAGGATTTCGACGAGGAAAAGCTCTCCGATCTGGTCTCTTCGATCAAGGCCGACGGCGTACTGCAGCCGATCATCGTCCGACGGGCGGGGGATAAATATCAGATAATCGCCGGCGAGCGCAGGTGGCGCGCCGCAAAGAGAGCGGGCCTCATGAGTATCCCGGCCACGATAAAAGACGCCACCGATCCCGACATGCTAAAGATCGCCCTTATTGAAAACCTCCAGAGACAGGACCTCAACCCAATAGAAGAAGCCTCCGCCTACAAGGCCCTGATGGAGCGGCACGATCTCACGCAAGAGATCATTGCCCGCTTCGTTGGAAAAGATCGCTCTACCATTGCCAACACCTTGCGGCTGCTGGGTTTACCCGACGAGATAAAGGCCCATGTTTCACGTGGAACACTCTCGATGGGGCATGCGCGCGCGCTGCTTTCGCTTGATGATTCTTCGGCGCAGATTGCTTTGTGCAAGCGTGTTGTGGATGAGGGGTTGTCCGTGCGGCAGGTCGAATCGCTTGTAAAAAGCGGCGTCCGCCCCCCAAAGCTGCGCTCCGCCCGGTCTGTCGATCCGAATGTTCGCCGGTTGGAAGAGGAACTGCAAAGGGCGCTGGGAACGAGGGTGCGCATCCGTTCGAGGGGCAAAAGCGGCAGGATTGAGATTTCTTTTTCTTCGCCCGGTGAATTTGACGGCATCGTGGCCAGGCTGCTGGATGAAAGGTTTTTATCATGATCGATCTCAAGCTGCTCCGGGAAAATACCGACGTGGTGCGCAAGGCCCTCGAAGACAGGGGCGCCGAAGCCGATCTGGACGGGCTTTTGAAGCTGGATCAGGAGCGTCGCGACCTCGTTTTCCGGGCGGATGAGCTCAAGCGAAAGCGCAATGAGGTCTCTCAGGAAATTGCGAAATTAAAAAAGGCCGCGGAGGACGCCTCCGCTTTCATCGAAGAAATGCGCGTGGTCGGCGCAGACATCGGTACGCTCGACGCGGAGATCCGCCAAAAGGACGAGCAAATTCGCGCCATCTGGCTGGCGATCCCGAATATCCCCCATCCTTCCGTTCCATACGGCAAAAGCGAGGATGATAATCCCGAAATCCGCCGATGGGGAGACCCGCCGTCTTTCGATTTCACGCCGCTCTCGCATGCGGATATAGGCGAGCGGCTGGGCATCCTCGATTTCCAGCGCGCCGCAAAAATCGCCGGCGCCCGTTTCACGCTCGGTTTCGGCCCGGGCGCCCTTATCGAGAGGGCTCTTATCAATTTCATGCTCGACCTGCATACCAAGAAACACGGTTATACCGAGGTTTTTCCGCCTTTTCTGGTCAATACCGAGAGCATGATCGGCACCGGGCAGTTCCCGAAATTTGCGGGCGATTATTTCGTGTGCCAGCCCGATGAATACATCCTTGTGCCGACGGCGGAGGTACCCGTCACGAACATTTTCCGCGATGAGATCCTCGAGGAAGACGCTCTCCCGATACGCTTTGCGGCATACACGGCGTGCTTCAGGAGAGAGGCCGGCTCCTACGGAAAGGACACTCGCGGCATGATCCGCGTGCACCAGTTCAACAAGGTAGAACTCGTGAAATTCTGCCGCCCCGAAGAATCGTACGAGGAGCACGAAAAGCTTACGCGCGACGCCGAGGAAGTGTTGCAGCTCCTTGAAATCCCCTACCGTGTCATCACCCTTTGCACGGCCGATCTCGGCGATGCCGCGGCAAAATGCTACGACATCGAGGCATGGGTCCCCTCGCAGGACAAGTATCGCGAGATCTCTTCATGCAGCAATTACGAAGACTATCAGGCCCGGCGCGCCAACATACGCTACCGCCCCAAGGGGGGAAAGCCCCGGCTGGTACACACGATCAACGGCTCCGGCCTTGCCGTAGGGCGCACCATCGTGGCCATCCTCGAAAATTTCCAGCAATCCGACGGAACGGTGATCGTTCCCGAAAACCTGAGGCCATACATGGACGGCCTGGAGCGAATCACTTCGAGAGTCGCCCCTTGACCGTGCCGCCTCCCCCGAAACGCCCCCTCCTTGCCGGAGCGATACACCGCCCTCTCCACGCATGCTTTGGGGCCCAAACCTCGTGGCCGCTCCGGGCGCCGGCCGCACTTTTCTGGCTGGCTCGCGCCGCTGTGGATAAGTTGTTGACAATTCATTTCTCAGGCTTCCGCCTCTTCATCTGCGCCTGAAATCCAAACGCCGTCCAAACGCCCCGCATTATTCTTGTAACATATGGCATGTCAACAAGATACGCGGTTTCCAGCCGACACCTGCGGGCTGTGGCAGGGACTTGGTTTCGGACAAAACG
>CBFDAY010000350.1:0-3258 GCA_965602895.1 uncultured bacterium | reverse complement strand
CGGCGGAAGAACTCATCGAGCATTGCAGGTCGCATCTGGCGAAATACAAATGTCCAAAGCGGATAGAGTTTATCGACTCAATGCCCAAGACCCCAATCGGCAAGATACAGAAGAAGGAACTCAGAAAACTCGCGGAGCGCGGGTCGTAGGAAATAAAATTGCTCTCCATCTCTCAGGCGAACGCCGTTGAGGCGCTATTTCCGTCCACGGCATCGCTTGGCGGGTTTGGGCGGTCGGGTGTCGTTTTATCTTTGGATATGGTTTCATTCCCCGAGCGCCTTGTCCGGCTCCCAATCTTCCCAGCCGGTCCGCTCGCGGCGGCGCTTGAGGTCGATGGCGCGACGGCGCTCCGCGCGTCTCTTCATCGCTCGTTCCATACCCTCCTTTTCCGTGAGCGCGCGCTCGTAATCGATCTCGATCCAGTTGTAGTGTGTACCTTTTTCGTCCGTGACGAGCCTCTGCCAGTCGTTTGTCACGAGCATGGATAACGCGCCCGCATACTCTTTCCTCGGGTCGCCATCATACATCTCCGACATCTCCGGCCTGACGTTGATGTTGCCGAATATGCAGTGCAGCTTTTTGTCTTCGACAAACATCATGCCGTTGCTGTATCGCGCGGAGGAAAAAAGGTTTCCCGTTTTCGCGGCGGTCGTCTGAAACACAATCTCGTCGCCGGGCGCGGCCTTGGCGAAGGCATCGACCAGGTGGGGCCCCATGCGATAGAGTTCGTTGGCAGAGAACACGCGCCGGGCCTCGGCCCATCCGAAGAGGCCTTTCTCGCGATATTTGATCGAACGAAGCAGATATTTCAAGTCCTCCACTTCAAAGGCGGCGGGATACGAATGGGCGCCTGAAAGGGGGGCTTCTTCGCGGGAGGCGACGCTGCGGAGCGAGACCTCCATGCGCCGGTCTTTGTAGATATTGGTCTTTACGGCGCCGGATTGAGCGCACGAGCAAATACAGAACATGCAAAGCGTTAATAGGGCAAAGATTCTCATAGCTTGTCGTCACTCCGTCTCATGGGGCATCAAGCGTGACTGTGTGTCCGCTCACAACAATTTCAAACCTGTCGGTTTCCTCATTATACTCGATGAATTCGGCAAGCTGGTAATAGGCGGGCCGGGAAAACCGGGCCTCCAACCCGTTCCGCACGCGACAGTAGGGTATGTTGGACTCCTTGAACTCCAGCGTCCTTACGTCGAGCGGTTCGGCGCCGCAGTCGCTCAATAGCAGCGAAAAGCCGCCGTTGGGCTCCTTTACGACGCGGGAGACGACAAAAGGAGCATCCTCCACCACGACGGGGCATTCATCGTTGCCTATCCTGACGACATAGCCGCCGTCTTTATTCCGGGCGAGATGCTGCGAGAAATGGCTGCGGATGTCATCGCGGACAATCTCCACGCCTTCGTGGAACCATCTGCCCTCACGGTCGATCCGCAGTTCGTATCGAGGCGCGCCGTTTTCCAGAAGGCGCAGGCTGCCGACGTGACCGCCGACTTCGACTGCGCTGGACTTCTTCGGCTGATTTTTTCCGATTTGCCCCTTTTCTCCCATTCCCGCCCCTCGCATGGCTGCCGTGCTCAGGCTTTCCTGAGCAGGCTTTTTGCAATTATCATTCGATGGATCTCGGATGTCCCCTCCCCTATTCGCATCGCCCTGACGTCGCGATAGATACCTTCGACCACGCAGTCGCGCATGTAGCCCATTCCGCCATGGATCTGGAGGGCGGTGTCGGCGGCGCGATTGACCATTTCCGTCGCGAACAGCTTGGTCATCGAGCACTCTCGGAGCACGTCGCCGCCTTCATCGGCGTGACGAGCGGTCCCGTAGACCATTACCCTGGCGGCATACAGCTCGGTGGCCATATCGGCGATCATATTTTGGATCGCGCCTTTCCGGGCTATCGGTTTTCCGAACTGGACGCGGTTCTTCGCATGTTCGACCGACAGATCCAGCAGCAGCTGCGCCAGGCCTATGGCCGTCGCGGCCATTGCGAGCCTGCCGTCGGCGAGCCAGCGCATCGCCATCACGAAGCCGAATCCCTCCTGACCAACAAGGTTGTGCGCGGGAACAATGCAGTCCTCGAACACTATCTCGACGGGATCGGCGAGCCCGCCCATCGGGCGCTGCCGCCTTGTGATCGTCAGCCCCGCACTGTCCATATCTATTACGAAGCAGGAAATGCCGCCGCGAGCCCGCAACGCCTTGTTTGTAACGGCGAACATAATCATATAATCGGCGTATGCGCCCTGCGAGACCATGTGCTTTGTGCCGCTGAGAACATATGAGTCGCCGTCCTTTCGCGCCAAGGTCTCGATGCTGGCGGCGTCGGATCCCGCATTGGGCTCGGAGAGCGCGAAGCACGACGCCTTCTCGGCCCGCATGGACGGAAGCAGGTAGTCTTGGCGGATACGATCGTTGGAGTCGAGCAGCAGCGGCGATGGGCCGTCGACGTCGCCGAGCACGCAATGAGCGAGACGGCTGCCCGAGCGGGCGATTTCCTCCCTGAGGGCTGCCATGGCAAGCGCGCCGAGTCCGTCGCCGCCGACCTCTTCGGGCATGAAGATTCCGAAAAAACCAAGCTCGACGGAGCGTTTCCGGGTCCAATCTATCAGTTCCCTGCGCGAATCGAATTCACCGTCGCTACCGATATCACTCTCCTTCGGGAGCAGTTCCTTCTTGATGAATCGCCGCAGCGAAGCGCAAAGCTGGCGGATTTCCTCCGGAAGTGGTGGATTCATGAGCCTTTCCTATGGAAATATTTGGCGAGAGGGCAGGTGAATTATACATCATCGCAGATGAATTCTCAATTGATTGGCGCGTGGGGCGGCGCTGTGATATGATGCCGAATGATCTTTCGACGTTCATCGGATAAAAATTGCAAGGCCACAAGCCCGGGAAGAAAGGAGAGCGCCAGATGTCGTCTAAATTCAAATTCCTTAAGATTTCCAGAGATCAGGGGGTCGCAACGGTTACGCTCGAACGCGCGGAGAAGATGAATTCTTTGAGCATGGCCGTGAGGGATGAGATAGAGGGATGCTTCGATCTGCTTGTGGCCGAAGAAGATACGCGCGCCGTGATACTCACCGGGGGCGAAGACACTTTTTGTCCCGGTTTCGATATTACCGAGGTTGTTGACGCCGGCGTCGAAGCTTTCACCCACCGCATATTGGAATACCATCTCAAGATATACGAGTTCCCCAAGCCGATAGTCGCGGCGGTCAGCGGTTTTGCATTGGCTGGAGGATTCGATCTTGC
>CBFDAY010000349.1:0-3292 GCA_965602895.1 uncultured bacterium | reverse complement strand
AATCGTCAAGCGGGTTCCGTGCGTGTGCGCCCGGCGCTTGCTTCGCGGAAAGAGGCGGGCATATTGATTTTCCCAGGAAAGCATATATAATCATTGGGCCGCGGATCATGCCAGGATGCCGAGTGAATCTTATAAAAGAAGGGAGGCGGCGATGCTTTATCCACAGGCAAACGGGTGTAGGAGCGTTGTGAATTTGTCGGGCCTGTGGCAATTCTCTCTCGATAAAGAGGAACGCGGGGGAAGAGAGCGCTGGTTCGAGGGGCTGCCGTCGAGCAGGCCGATCGGCGTGCCCGGCAGTTGGAATGAGCAGTATCAGGACACGATGTTCTACATGGGGACGGCGTGGTACCAGACCGACTTTTATCTGCCGGCCGAGTGGCGCGGGCGGCGGGCGCGGCTCAGGTTCGGCGCGGCCGGCTACAATGCCTCCGTCTGGCTCGATGGCGAGCCCCTGGGCGAGCACGAGGGGAGCGCGCTGCCGTTCGAGTTCGACATCACGCGCAACACCGGACCGGGGAAAAAACACAAGCTGGTCGTGAAGATAGACAACAGGCTCGGGCGCGATACAATCCCGCCGGGCGAACCCGAGGACGTCGATCCGACCGCCGGCATTCCACCGGAGGCGATGGAGAGTTTCGCCTCGCTGATCCCGGAGATTCAAATGCTCCCGCTGCTGCTGGAGTCGAGAAAGCAGTATCCGTCGGTTCCGTTCGATTTCCTGCCGTACGGCGGCATCAACAGGCCGGTCAAGCTTTATGCAACCGCGAGAGACTCGATCGAGGGAATTCGGGTGCGCACAGAAGTGCGCAGATCGCGCGCGACTGTATATTGCGACGTCACCGCAAAAGGGCGCGCGACCCTGGCGCAGGCGTCGCTCGTCAGGGGCGGCAAAGAATTCAAGGCCGAAGCCGACATCGAGGACGGGCGCGCCTCGCTCGAAATTAGCGTTCCACGGCCTGATCTGTGGAGTCCCCCAAGCCCGGACCTTTATCAGTTGGAGATAAGGCTTTTCAAGAAATCAAAGCTCATAGACGAGTATCACATGGAGGTCGGCATAAGAACCGTAGAGGTGACGGATAGCTCGATCCTCCTGAACGGCGAGCCGGTATATCTCAACGGCGTGTGCAAGCACGAGGATTTCCCGGTCATCGGGAAAGGCCTCAGCGAGCCGGTCATAGTGAAGGAATTCTCTTTGATGGAATGGCTCGGGGCGAATTCGTTCAGGACCTCGCATTACCCATATGCAGAGGAGCAGTTGATGTTGGCCGACCGCATGGGATTTATGGTTATCGACGAGATGCCGACTGTCGGGCTCAACTACAGGATGTACAAAGATGATATTCTGGGAAAATGCAAGGGCATCCTGGGCGAGCTTGTTGAGCGTGACGCCAACCACCCGAGCGTGATAATGTGGAGCATCGCGAACGAGCCCGACACGTTCACCGAGAGCGCGGGCGAGTTCTTCGGCGAGCTGGCCGACCATGCCCGGAGACTCGATCCGTCGCGGCCTGTGACTATGGCGACGATGCACGCTCCCGTCGACTACACATATGAGGCGGTTGATGTGATAGCGATCAACCGCTATTACGGCTGGTACATGAATCCCGGCCGAATAGACATCGGGGCGAAGAGGCTGAGCGAGGAGCTTGACGCCATTCGCGCAAAGCATAAGAAACCCATTATCGTCTCCGAGTTCGGGGCCGACTCGATGGCGGGACTGCACTCCGACCCGCCCGAGATTTTCACCGAAGAATATCAGGCTGAATTCTTGAAGGCTTACATCGAGGTCATCCGCTCGAAGGACTACACGGTCGGCGAACACATCTGGAATCTGGCCGACTTCAAGACCCCGCAGAGCTACACGCGGACAGTCCATAATCGCAAGGGGCTGTTCACGCGCGACCGCCAGCCAAAGCTCGCCGCGCATGTTATAAGGCAGTTGTGGCGTTCCGATGCGGATCGTGATTGAATGAGGAGACAGTGATGCAGGATACCCGGAATCCGCTTGTTCGTTTCGCGGCCCAGCTCGGGCCCGGCTTGATATGGGCGATGGTCGCCATCGGGCAGACGCACGTGATATTGGCGACGTATGCGGGCGCGAGATTCGGCTTCGCGCTGCTTTGGGTGATCTTGCTGGCGCATATTTTCACCTATCCCGTGTTCGAATACGGGCCGCGCTACGCGGTCGCCACGGGCGAGTCGCTCATCGACGCATACACTCGGATTCCGCGGGTGAGGACATTCCTTATCTTCTTCTTCGGGTTTTTGCTTGTGACGGTTCCGTTTCTCATAATAGCGTCGCTGGTGAGCGTGACAGCGTCGATTCTGCATGCCGCATGGCCGGGCGTGTCTTTCGGCTTCTGGTGCGTCGTCATCACTGTTGCCACGGGCGCGCTCGTTTTCGCCGGCCGGTACAAGGGGCTGGAGGTCCTCTGCATCGCCATGTCGGGCGTGTTGCTGCTGGCGACGGTCGTCGCGTTCTGCCTCAGGCTGCCCACTCCGGCGGACCTGGCGTCGAGCGCTCTTATTCCGGCGATTCCGCTGGGTTCTATGGTCACTTTGGTGGCCCTGATCAGGCTGCCGACCGATCCGGCCACTTCGATAATGCATTCGGTGTGGGCCGTGAAAAAAAGGGATGAATGGATCGGGGGTGAGGGGCTGCAGGCGGGGCTGCGCAAGAGCTTGCTCGACCTTCGCATCGGCTTCGGTTTTTCTTTGTTGATAGCAATCATCTTCGTCTCGCTTGGAGCGGTCGTGCTGCATCCGCGCGGGGTGGACCTCGAGGGCGTGGACCTCGCCGTGAAGCTGTCGCAGATCTACACCGAGACGGTGGGCGCGTGGACGTTCCCGCTTTTCATCGGGGTCGCCTTTATCGCCGTCTGGGGGAGCTATTACGCCAATGTCGACGGCGTTCCGAGGATGGTGGAGCAGCTCTGGAACTCGGCGAGGGGGAAGGAGCAGGCTTCCGCCATTTCGCCGCTGCGCGCGGTGTACACGATTGCAATCCTGGCGGGCGGGCTGTTGCTCGCAACCGTTGTGGGACGGCCGGTGTTTTTGGTGCTGCTTGCCGTGTCGGCCGGCCTCATTGCCTATCCCCTGATATATATATTAAACATCTACGCCGTGACGAGGCTGATCGACGAGGAGTTTCGGCCCTCGCGGTTGAACCTGTGTGTAGCCTACTTCGGTGTGATATACTCCCTCGTGGGCGTGACACTTTTGCTGCTGGTCAGGGTGTTCGGGCTGTGGAATTGAGTGCGGATTGGAAAATGGATGGCTTAACCCTTTGGAG
>CBFDAY010000348.1:0-3299 GCA_965602895.1 uncultured bacterium | reverse complement strand
TTTTTGTCGGGCTGATCAGCGGCTATAGCAGCGGAACATTGCGCGGGAAAGAAACCTCCGAAACAAGAAAGGCCATGGTCAATCATTTGATCGCCTACAGAGAGACCGATGCCGCCGTCATGGTACACATGCATCCCGATGTGGAGGAGTTGAGGAGAAGGGCGGGAGTCCTGGAGAAGCTCAAATACAGCGTATTCGGGAATAATACGGATAACTGACCTTCTCTGTCGGCAGGAATCGGCGACGGGCAACCGCTAAACTCAGAGAAGGTATTCCATCACGAGAACATCCACAAGCTTGTCCTTGATCTTGGCGTGTCGCCTGAGGAAGCCCACTTCCTCGTAGCCGAGTTCCTTATAGAACCCCATCTTTTCCCTGTTGAAGGAGTAAGCGAAAAACATGATTTTCGAGTAGCCCTTCTTTCTCGCTGTCGTGAACATTCTCTTGGCGATCTTGGGGCCGATGCCCTTACCGCGGAAATCCTTCTCGATCCAGATGCTCACCACGCCGATATGGGCATATACTTCTTCAGGCGAGAAGGGCTGCAGGGCGCAAAAACCGACGACGCTACCCTCGATCTCGGCCACGAGCACGGCCTCGCGATTGCTCAGATTCTTGAACCAGGCAAGCCGCTCCTTGAGCGGGTGCGGAGTGATATCCAGCACCGACTCGCGGTCGATAATACCCTGGTTGTGGATCTCGGTGATTTGCTGGACATCCTGCAGAACCGCCTTGCGCACCCGGACCTTCGCCCGGCCATCAGTAGCTTTGACAGGCTGTGACATTTTCAGGGCCCCCTCCAACAGATTTTCCGAAAATGCAGGTTGACGGCGTATTCGTCTTAGACGCCCGCCGCCAGCCTTTCGACCAGGTAGGCATTCAGACCGGCTTTTTCAACCTTTCCGGCTGCCTTGAGCACATCATATTCGAGCCTGAAAAACTCGACGGTCATTTCGTCGGAGTCGAAGATGCCGAAGCAAGTGCGAGAGTCGCCGTCACGAGGCTGACCGAGCGCTCCGAAATTGACGAGATAGCGATTCTTCTTGTCCAGCGTATGCTTGTCGTAGTTCTGCAGGTCATGGTCTGAGCCCTGAAAGACAAATAACGAAGGAAGGTGGCTGTGCCCGAAGAAGCAAATGTTCACAGACATTTTTTCCATTGCGGAAAATTGACGTATCGCGTCCATCCAATCGAGAACATAGTTGTCGCGACTCTCCGGGGAGCCGTGGGAAAGCAGGATCGTTCCGTCCAATACCAGAGTTTCGGGGAGGCCGCTGAGATATTCTTTATGTTCGGGCTTCAGCTCGTCCCTTGTCCATAGCAGCGCCTGTTTCGCGGAGGAGTTGAACATCTGCGGGTTTTCAAGGCCGCAGGCGACGGCGTCGTGGTTTCCCATGATCGAGGTTATGTTCTCTTTCATGAGCAACTCTACACACTCGTTGGGATTCGCGTTATAACCCACGATGTCTCCCAGGTGCACGACTTGATCGACTTTCCGGCGCTCGACCTCGTCCAAAACCGCCTCGAGCGCCTCAAGGTTGGAGTGGATATCACATAGAACAGCATAACGCATTACTTAATCTCCCCGCTCATCTTCCTCTCATGAATAATATTAATGAATAAATTCGCCCTGCAGTCGTGTCGCGTCCGCAGGCTCGCTATATGAATCCGAACAAATGGCATGAATCCGTAGATGTCATGGCGGACCCTACAGCGCAATCAAAGACTCGACGCTGAGGCCGGCTTGCGTGCAGGCGTTGTCACCGCCGCTGAGATCGGCGACTACGATCATACCCGCGACTTCATATCCTCGCGCCCTGAGCAGCTCCCGCGCCTTCAGGCTCGACCTGCCGGTTTTTATCAGCGTGTCAATAATAAGCACCCTCGAAACCTTTTCCAGACAGCCCTCCACGGGATCGCGACCGGCGTCGTCCGCGGCATCGAGGCGAACGAAGAAGCCGTTGACGTTGAACCAGTGATTGTAAACGTAAAGCATGATCGGGCTGATGAGGAAACTGCCGCCGACGCCGTGCGAGCCGATTCCCTTGATATCGTGATGTTTCTTGAGAATGAGATCGCCTATTTCCGTGACCACCGCATAGAGCAGCTCCGGCCGGGAGATCATTCCTTTGACGTCAAGATAGACCTTTGCCCTGCCGGCGGCGGCGTTATCGTTACCCCTTGTTATGAATTCATCTATCTCGTCGCGCCAGTTCATGCGGTCACTTCCTTGTTTGGCACGTCCCATGAGCCATCGAATGCGCACGGAGGTAATTGCGGCTGCAGCTTTCCGCGAGCCCGCATGCTCAGAGAAAAGGATCCCACCAAAGATTATATTCCCATAACTTCAAGATTTCAAGAAAATATGCCCTTTCCCCGCATCGCAACAGCCGAATTCGGAAAAAATGCTCTGGCGCCCCTCATCTCGATGGTGCGATGAAATCCCGGCTGAGCCTCAATACTGAATGGTTGTCTTTTCCCCGATAAGGCATCGATAATTGACATTATTCCACTGCTTGATATAACTTTATCTGGCCCCATGGATTCTCTTGAAACCATTGATTAGCCCCGGGAATGAAACTTCCCGATACGATGAGCATCGGGAGGAGGCACGCAATCAACGGAGACATGTAATGGATAAAATGAAGGAAGCGCTTGAATCGCTGCGCGAGCGCAGAGAAGAGGCGCGGAAGATGGGTCCCCCCGAGAAGATCGAGCGCCAGCGCGAGCGCGGCAAGCTGACGGTTCGCGAGCGCGTCGATGTCCTTTTCGATCCCGGCACTTTCCAGGAATACGGGCTGCTGGCGAGCCATTACCTGCACAAACCCGGCGACAAGGCAACGCCGGCGGACGCCGTAGTCACCGGATTCGGCCGGATCGACGGGCGAATGGCGGGTGTCATCGCCGAGGATTTCACCGTCCTCGGAGGGTCCACTGGCGTGATGAACATGTTCAAGAGACTGCGGATGATGTATCTCGCCACCAAGGAGCGGGTTCCCCTCGTCTACCTGCTCGACGGCGGCGGCGCCAGGGCCCAACTGCTGGGCCAGGTGGCCGAAGGCCTTCCCCTCGTGACGCAATTCATAAAAATGGCGAGACTCTCCGGTGTCGCGCCCCAGGTGGCCGTGGTCATGGGGGCATGCGCGGGCGAGCCCGCGCTGGAGGCCAGCCTTGCGGAGTTCATTATCATGGTAAAAGGCACGGGAATGCTGGCGGCCGGAGGGCCGCCCGTCGTAAAGGCCTCCCTCGGTCTCGATGTAACAAAGGAGGAGCTGGGCGGGGTGGACGTGCACTGCAGC
>CBFDAY010000347.1:0-3302 GCA_965602895.1 uncultured bacterium | reverse complement strand
TGATGGATTCGTCCTCGAGCAGGGGTTTGATAGCGTCGAGCACGGCGGCGGCGCTGAGTTGGCCGGCGGAAGCTCCCACAAAGAGGTCGTCGTTGCTCTCCTCATCGCCGTCCGCGGCGAGGGCGCCCTCGTCGTGGCCGACCGGTATGTAACAGGCCTTTCCGGGTTCGGCGGCGATCGAGACGCCTACGAGTTCGGCTCGCATCGGATCGACGCCGGTGGTCTCGAAGTCGAAGGCGAAGCCACCGCGCTTCCTCAGTTCTTTCACCAGTTTGCTCAGTCGGCCCTTGTCGTTCAGGATCGTATATTCGGCGTCGGTCCTTTCCTGTGCCTCCACCAGTTCGTTGACGAGCGATCGGAATTCAAACTGCTTGAGCAAATTGATGAGTTTCGGCTTATCGTAGTTTGCGGCTTTGCATTGCTCGAAATCGACCTCGATCGGGGCGTCGCGCCTGACGGTCACCAGATCCTGGCTCAGGTGTGCGAGTTCCCTGTTAGCGGCCAGGTTTTCGCGCCGTTTTTGTCCCTTGATTTCGTCGGTGTGCTTCAACACTTCTTCGAGCGTCCCGTAGTCATTTAGAAGGCTTGCGGCCGTCTTCGGCCCGATGCCGGGGATGCCGGGGACATTGTCCGACGGGTCTCCCGCCATGGCCAACAGGTCGCGCATCTGCTGCGGTTCCACCCCGAAGCGGCTTTTTACGGCCTTGGAGTCAATGAGCGAATTTTCCTTGTGCGGATTGAGCACTTTGACGTTGTCCGAGACGAGTTGCAGCATGTCCTTGTCGCCGGTAACGATGACCGCGTCGATCCCTTCCGACTCGGCTTTTGTCGCCAAGGTCGCGAGCACGTCGTCGGCCTCGAAATCCCCCAGTTCGAAGATTGGGATGTTGAGGGCTGTTACGACCTCCTTTATCAAGGGAATCTGATGGCGCATTTCCTCCGGCTGCTCGGCGCGGTTGGCCTTGTACAGGTCATACATCTCATGCCTGAATGTCTTTCCCGGAGTGTCGAACGCGACCGCGATGTAATCGGGCCGCTCGTCCTTTATCAGCTTGAGCAGCATGCGGGTGAAGCCGTAGACGGCGTTGAGCGCGAGCCCGCTCGAATCGGTCAAATGCCGGATCGCGTGAAACGCGCGATAGGCGTATGAATGGCCGTCTATGAGATATATTTTCTTTTTCTCAGCCATTGGTCGTCGCGAAACTCCGATCCGCCTCCTCGGATGCCGCAGGCGTATCGCCTCCGGAACGGACAACGTCGCAGACTATTTTCGCGGCCCTTGCCGACGCCCCCGGCTCTCCGAGGCGCTCGCGCACTTTGTCCAGCTCTTTTAGCATTGTTTCGCGAATTTCGCCGTCGCGGCAGAGTTCGGCGGCCTTCTCGGCGATCAGCTCGGGGCGCATATCGTACTGAAGCATTTCCGGAACGACTTCCTTGCCGGCGATGATGTTCACCAGCGATACATGGTCGACGTGCAGGAACCTGCGGCTGAGGAGCCACAGCAAGTGGCTCGTCTTGTAGACGACCACCAGTGGTGTCAAAAAGCACGCGACCTCGAGCGTGGCCGTGCCGGAAGAGACGATGCAGCACCTGGCCGCCCTTGCTATTTCGTGTATTTTCCCAAGGGAAATGTCCACGGGCAGGTCTTCGCCGCCGATTATTTCCCTCACGGTCTCCATGTTGGCCCGGCTGCTGCATGGTATGAGGAATCTTGCGTCCGGCATCTGCCGGAGCAAAATCTTCGCCGTTTCCACGAGCACGGGCAGAAAGCCGGTTATCTCCTGCCTCCGGCTGCCCGGCATCAGCCCGATGATGTTTTCGTTGTCGGAAACGCCTGATTCTTCGAGGGACTCGTCGTCGCGTTTGCTCTCCGTGATGCTGTCGATGAGGGGATGCCCCACATATGTGACATCGATGCCCGCTTCCTTATAGAGTTCTTCCTCGAACGGCAGGATGACCATCATCTTGTCGACGAGTTTGGCTATCTTTTTTATTCGCCCGGGTCTCCATGCCCAGATCTGCGGGCTGATGTAGTAAATGACGGGTATGCCCAGTTTTTTCGCGGCCGCCGCGAGCCTCATGTTGAATCCCGGGTAGTCCACCAGCACGACCGCGTCGGGGCGGCGCTTTTCTATGTGCTCGATGCTCTCGCGAAGCAGCCTGCGGAAAAAGCGCAGGTTGCCAAGCACCTGCACGAACCCCATCACTGCGACCGAGACGAGGTCCTCGCGCAGCTCGCATCCGGCCAGGCGCATTCGCTCGCCGCCGAGCCCTTCCGCGCCGAGGTTCGGCATGATGGCCTTCACGGCTTGGATGAGGTGGGCGGCGTGTGCGTCGCCGGAGGCTTCGCCCGCAACTATGAAGATTTTCTTTTTGCTCATTCGTATTTTTTGCCGCGCATGACTGCCGTGATGCGCGCGGCGACATCGAGGGCGTTGCGCCCGTCCCGGGCCGTTACGGCCGGGGGATGGCCGCCGAGCACGCTCCCCACAAAGGCCTCGATCTGGCGTTTGAGCGGCTCGTCCTTTTCGACGTGAATCTCGTCGAAGGTTATCGGTCGGGGGTTATCCCAATCCATGGGCCCTTCTTCAAGGTGATAGCACTTGATCTCCTGGGCCGCGTAGTCCAGTGAGAAATATGTATAGGGCTGGAAAATGCGTATCTTGCGCATGGATTCCGCTGAAATCCTGCTGGCCGTGATGTTGGCCACGCATCCGTTGCCGAAGAGAAGCCTGGCGTTGGCTATGTCCTCGTATTTGGACACGAGGGGCACCCCCACCGCGTCTATTATCTTGTCGACCGGCGAGTCGAGGAGGCTGAGGATTATATCGAGGTCGTGAATCATCAGGTCAAGCACCACGTCGACGTCGCATCCGCGCGGAGTGAAGGGAGCGAGGCGATGCGATTCGATGAACATCGGCCTGTTTATTCGCTCGCGCAGATTTTCGATGGCCGCGTTGAACCTCTCCGAGTGGCCTATCTGCAGCGTCACCCCTTGCTCTTCGCTCAGTCGTATGAGCCTGTTGGCCTCCTCCAGCGTTGTCGCTATCGGTTTTTCCAGCAGCACGTGTTTGCCCTTTTTCAGAAAGTACTCCGTCACCTCGAAGTGCTTGCTTGTCGGCACGGCGACGCTCACGGCATCCACGTACGGAGCGAGCGCCGCGTAGTCGCCGAAGGCCTTTGCGCCAATTTCGGACGCCACGTTTCGGACGCGTTGTTCGTCGATGTCGACGACGCCCACGAGTTCGACCGAGGGCAGCGATGCCAGGTTGCGGGCGTGGTAATAACCGAGATGGCCGACT
>CBFDAY010000346.1:0-3336 GCA_965602895.1 uncultured bacterium | reverse complement strand
GGACCGTCCTGGAATTCGCCGGATTCAGGGTGGACACTGCGCCGAACGGTGAGATCGCCCTGAAGGAAATCAAAAAACACAAGTATTCTCTGTTAATCATAGATGTGTATATGCCAAAGATCGACGGTGTCAAGCTGTTTCAGATGGTCAGAAAAAGCAAGAAATATAAAGATGTCCCGGTGCTCTTTGTATCCGGCCAATCGGCCATGGTCAAGCTCGAGGAGCGAAAAAGGGAAATAGTCGAAAAGGCCGAAGCATACATTGAGAAGCCTTTCAAGACCAAAACGCTCATGGAAAAAGTTCGAGACCTCACACTTGATAATGATTAGGCGGATATCAATACGGGCCCAAAAAGAATGAACAAAAAAATATCAGGAGTTGTGAAAAACATACTGTAAAGGGGAAAAATGGCATTTCGCGGGTCTCCCATTCGGCACAGCTACCATAAGGAGGGGACATCATGGATACGGACCATCCAAAGTTCCATCTACGCGTCACGGATGACGGCATTGCGGTTTTACTGGATTGCACAGTTTCGAACGAAGAGCTTGAAGGATTGCTGGCAGGCATTGAAAGCGAGCTTTCGGAACTCGGCGTCGTCGATACGCCAAGCCCCGAGCAGTTGGAGGAACAGCTCCGCCGTGCAGCCGACGGCGGCGCCCCAATCGTAAACGAGGTGCTGGTCAAAGGACAACTCCCGGCGCCGCCGAAAGACGGAGTCCTCGAATGGACCGAGGATTTCTTCAGATCGGATTTCGCCGTGGACGAGAAGACGGGCGCCGTGGATTATCGGCAAAAAGCGGCCCACATGGCGGTGGAAGAGGGCCAGCTGCTGGCCCGTCTGATTCGCCCGGAGGAGGGCCGGCCGGGCCGCAACGTCTTCGGAGAACCGATTCCCGCGGAGCCGCCAAAACGACCCCGCGTAAGTACGGGCCCAAAAGTCCGGATGGAGGAAAAAGAAGATGCTCTATACTATTACGCCACGGCAAATGGGCGAATTCGTTGGGCCATGGAAACGCTCGCCGTGGACGACGTGTACACCATTGAGGGCGATGTCTGTCTGGAAACGGGACATATAGATCATCCGGGAACAGTGGTTGTTCGAGGCGACGTTCTGACGGGCTTCAAGGTCCGCGCGGAGGGAAACATCGAGATCATGGGAATCGTCGAGCCCACGGACATCGAGGCGGGAGGGGACCTGACGGTCCACGGCGGAATCACGGGCACAGAAGACCATAGCATCAAGGCGGCGGGCAATATCCATGCGAAATACATCCTCGATGCGAACGTCGAGGCGGGCGAGGATATTGTTGTAAAAAACGAGATCATCCATTCGAAGCTTAAGGCCCTAGGAGCCGTCATCATGCCGGGAGGCCGGTTGATCGGCGGGAAGGTAAGCGCGCTTCGCGGCATCGTTGTCAGACAGGCCGGAAGCGACGCTCATGTGCCCACACTACTGGTCACCGCAGAAGACCACAGCCTGGCCGAGAAGTTGCGCTCCAAGAAAGAAGAGGTGGCATCGCTCAGTGAAACCCTGAAGAAAATACACGAAAAAGTGGACCCCTTGACGTCGCACGAAGATAAACTCTCCCCCAAACAACGAGAGATCGTGTCTGCGCTGTTGTCCAAGGCCTCAGAAATGGAAAAGGCCATAAAAGGTCTCCACACGGAAATGGATGACCTCAAAGCCGAGTCGAAAAAGCGAGGCAGGTCGAAAATCTCGGTCAAAGACAAGCTGTATCCGGAAACGACATTGCGCATCAGGGAAACGGCGTTGCTTGCTGACGAGATAAGTCGTGGACCAATGACCGCAGTGCTTGAACACGGGGAAATCACGCTCAAAGCAGGGTCGCTATTTTGAAGCTCTCATCAACGCTAAATCGATAGAAACCCTTTGGTTGCCCGAGCGAACCGCGGCTTTTTTCTGTCCATCTTTCGCAGTTTGCCTTGACTACGGCTTTTCAAGACGCTCCTGAGGTCCGATTATCTGTCCTCGGAATCTTCCCGTCCTCTCGCATTCTCGCCCTGCACAAGCAGCCCGGCCTCCGGCGAGGAAACGTCGGGGGAAATTATGTGAGGCGTGATGAAGATTATGAGTTCGCGGTCGTCTTTACCCTGATTGAGATTCCGGAACGGGATACCCAGCAGCGGAATATCGCCGAGGATCGGCACCTTGCGGATCGACTCGGTGTCCACGCTCGAGCGCAGCCCTCCGATGGCAATTGTCTGGTTGTCGCGAACCATTATCGTGGTGTTGGCCTTGCTCTGCGCTTTGACGGGAACGCGAATTCTGTTCGTTATCGCGCCGCCTTCATCGGGGATGATGGTCGTATCAAAGAACTCCTCCCGCGCAAGTGTGCTTACCTCCGGCCGCACCTCCAGCATCACATAGCCTTCGCCGTTGATGTGTGGAATCGTCTCCAAGATAATCCCCACGTCGATGAACTGGATATCCAGTGACGCCGCGCTGCCGCTCCCGCCGTATTGTGTGTTGGCATAGGGCTCCAGCGTCGAGACTTCGAAGCGCGCCGGATAACCGTCAAGAACGAGTATCCGCGGCCGCGAAAGCGTTTTAGTGGAGCGGTCCTCTATCAGGGCCTGGATCGACGCGCTGAAATCCGTACCAGGAATGACCTGTGCAGGCGTAATCAAATTGCCCGCCGCGTCGAATACGGCGGGGATAGTGACCGACGGCGTTCCGAATGAGATGCTTCCCGTCGAAGGTTCTTCCGGGGATGCTCTCCCCACTCCGACGTCGATGACGGCGTCATGCTCTCCACCGGAATATCCAAGGCGCATCTCCCAGTCTATCCCAAGTTCTTTGAGTTTGCCCGATGATACGTCCAGGATGTCGGCCTCGATGAGAACCTGCGGGGCAGGCTGGTCCAATTGGGGAATAAGCGATTTGATATGTTCGAGCTTCGCGGGAGTCGCCGCAACGTATATCGAGTGTGTCCTCGGGTCCGGCGCGACAATCCTGCCTGTCGGGCCGAGAATCCGCTCTATCTTCTCGGCCGTTTTATTCGTATCAGCATAATCGAGATGAAATGTGTAGGACGGCATTTCGGTGTCGAGCTTCTCGATCGTTTCTTCAATTGCGCGAACACAGTCCTCGGTATCTCGAAGAACTACCGAGTTCGTGCGCGCGTCGACCGAAATGCTTCCCTCCGCGGAAAGAAGAGACCCGAGGATCGGTTCGAGACGGCTAACGTTCGCGTGCTCGAGCCGAATCGTTCGCACAACGGACAAATCCCGGGGCGGGGCTTCGCCGGCCTCAATTGATGGGACAAGGCCAATGAGAAACACGATCAACAATGCGGAAACGATTGCAGGTCT
>CBFDAY010000345.1:0-3355 GCA_965602895.1 uncultured bacterium | reverse complement strand
GACCTTATGTTCACCAGCTTTCCCCAGACGCTTAAGAAATACGGCCTGCAAGCCGACGTCAGGACGATAGGCGAGCTGTATGAATGCATGCGGCGGGGCCTGGTCTCCAGCCTCGGCGACCTGTTCGATATCGGCAGGATATTGGTCGTCAAGGGAAAGAGAGACATCGCTCCGTACAATCTGGCGTTCTTCAACTATTTCCTCGGCATCGAGACCGAGAACGCCCGCACGCTGGAGGAGGCCGTTCGCAAGTCGGCCTCGTTTGCCACCTGGCTCGAAACCTACCTCGAACAGGCCGGTAAATCGAAGTGGGACTTCGATGAATCCGAACTCGTCGACAAATTCCTCGACGAAGTTCTCCAGAGCAGCTCGGCCGCCGAAATCGCCCGAAAAATCGCCGGTGAAGACATCTTTGCCGATGATGATCCCGATATGAAGGATGCCGGGGGCGGAGACGGCGGGGGCGGGCGGTCTCCGTTTGAGGACGCCTGGGCCGATTACCGAAATATCGATATCGAGGAGATCATGAGGCGCATGGAGCGCGTCGCCAGGCAGCAAAGAGGCCCCCACAGCGGCGGAAGCCACTGGATCGGCACCGACGGCGTCTCTCCATACGGCCACAGCGGAAGAGGCGCGGGCGGTGTCAGGATAGGCGGCGCCGGAAAGGGCAAGAGCGCGCGGAAGGTCCTCGGCGATCCCGAATACTATCCCGTGATGCTCGACAAGGTGCTCACCGACGACACAATCGACGTCACGCTGGCCGCCCTCAAGAACATCATGGAATCGACGGTCGATTTCGAGCTGGACATCGAGAAAACGATCGACGAGGGCGTGAAAAAAGGCGCGATCTTCATCCCGTACCTGCGGCCCATATCGGACGACAAGCTGCAGGTGCTCCTGTTTATCGATAACGGCGGATACTCGATGAGGCCCCACGCCAGGACCGTGTCAAACCTCTTCCTGAAAATGAAAAGAAGGTTCACGCACGACCTTAAGATATATTTTTTCCATAATTCCATATACGACAGGGTGTACACCGATGAAATGCGGCGCGAGCCCGTTCCGCTGTCGAAAGTCCTGAAGCTCGACCCGATTCACAAGGTTTTCATCGTTGGCGACGCCGACATGTCGCCGCACGAGCTGCTGGCGAGGTATGGCTCCATAGAGCCTCGGGAGGAATGCGAAACCCCGAGCATGGAGTACCTGAGGCAAATCGCGACGCACTTCCCGAAGACCGTGTGGCTCAATCCCATTCCGCAAAAGTCCTGGCTGGTCACGACGGCCGAATACGTCATGCGCGTCATGAAGATGTATCCGCTGACGCCCCATGGGATTGCAGACGCGGTCGAATTCATGGCAAGAAAGACGCACCAGCAGGTTTAATGAACCATAATTGTCCGGGGACTATTCCTAAATTACGGGAGGGCAACGGGGACTATTCCAGAATTACGGGATCACCGGGGCCGGTGGGGACTGTCCCTAAATTACGGGAGCGAAGCTCCGTAGATTTGGGACTGTCCCCTTATATGAGATTCGGGACTGTCCCTTGCCAATGAACATGCCATTCACCGACGAAAATAACCCGGAGGTCTCGATCGACCTCGACAGGTGCACGGGCTGCCTCAACTGCCAGATGATCTGCTCGTTCACCTACCATGAAATCTTTAATCCGTCCCTTGCGCGGATCAGGATCGGGCGCGGTCTCGACGACGAAAAGAGCGCAGGCTTCACCGATGAATGCGTCCAGTGCTCTATCTGCGTCGATTACTGCGTTTACGGCGCGCTGGCGCGTGAGGAGGTGAGCTGACCGTGGAATGGCGCGGATACGCCGGGAAAATCCTCTTCGTAGACCTGTCGAGCGGCAAGATTACCAAGAAACCGCTTGAAAAAGCCGACGCCGAGCTTTTTCTCGGCGGCCTTGGCATAAACAACAAGCTCGCTTACGATCTCGTCGAGCCGGGCGCCGATGCGCTCTCGCCGGAGAACCCGATCATATTCGGGGCCGGCCCCCTGATCGGGACGATGGTCCCGGGCGCGTCCCGCGTCGTAGGGACCTCGAAGTTTCCGCTCTCCGGAGCCGTCTCCGCCGGCAGCGGCAGCATGACCTTCGCGTTCAACATGAAGCGCGCCGGCTACGACAATATCGTCATAACCGGCAAGGCGGAGGCGCCCGTCTATGTTTTCATCGAAGATGGAGAGGTGCGTATCCTCGACGCGTCGGACCTGTGGGGCACGGACAACTACGCGGCAGTCGACCGACTCTGGGAGCGCCACGGCCGTTGTTCCTCTATCTCGATCGGGCAGGCGGGCGAAAACCTGGTCAAATTCGCGATCGCAATCGTTGATAAAATGGCGACAATCGGGCGGGCCGGATTAGGCGCCGTCATGGGTTCGAAGAACCTCAAGGCCGTGCTCGTTCGAGGCGGCGGCGGCATCCGCGTCGCCGATCCCGAAGGGTTCATGCGCGAGGTCGATTCCCTGTTCGATCGCGCAAAACGATTCAAGCACCACGCGGCCTCGGTGGCATACGGGATCCTCAATGCGGGCGGCACGTTCATGCTCGGCGAGGATGGCCCTTATGGCCTCAAGACATACGACAAGATGAAAAAGGCGCGGATCGCGTGTCCCTCCTGTTTCATCGCCGACAAAGACGTGCTCGTCGTTCCCGACGGGGAATTCGCCGGGATGAAGACCTACACGCACAGCTTCGGCATGATCGCTCAGGCCGCCATGAAAGGGCGGATCCCCGACTGCGAGCGCGCCGCCCATATCGTTAACATGCAGAACCGCTACGGGCTCGGCACGCAGGAGTTCGAGGGGCTCTTCGATCTCCTTCTCGAGGCGAGCGAAGCCGGCGCGGTGAGCGAAGATCAGTTCGGCAAGATCGACCGAAGCTATGAGACGATGCGCGAGCTGGTCGATAAGATCGTTTTCCGGCGCGGAATCGGTGACATCCTCGCCGAAGGATGGATGGCCACGGTAAAGGAGTTCGGGCTCGATTCCGCGCGCTTTGCCTCCCACGTCAAGGGGCTCGGGATCCAATACGACCCGCGCGAGAAGGGGCTTGGCACGATGGAATTCGAGGAGCTTGTCAACCCCCGCGGCGGACACCACCAGTCCGGCGGCTCGCCATCGTACAACCCCGGCGCTCCGCTGGAGATGTTCGAAAGACACGCCGACCGCATGGGGGCGCCACCCGATGCGGTCAGCCGCATAATGGGCGGTCCCTTCGGGTTCAACGTCGGCCGCTTCACTCGCTATTCCGAGGACTGGTTCAGCATGTTCGACTCGCTCGGCATCTGCATCCGCAGCCAGAACAACCGGTTCTACAGCGCCGACATCTGCGCGCGCCTGT
>CBFDAY010000344.1:0-3355 GCA_965602895.1 uncultured bacterium | reverse complement strand
CCCGGGTCAATAATAGCGCAGGATAGGATTCTTATCAAATTCAAATCATAGATATCGAGAGGTTGTCAGGAATCCGGCTCGCTGACTTTCAATGCCGCGAGCAGAGGCTTCATCGTGATGCCCTGGATAACAAGGGAGAAAAAGACGATACCGAAACCCGCCACGAGGAGTTGGGTACGATATGCGTCAAGCACCGGGTTGTTAGGCAGGCCGAGCAGCAGCGCGATGGGGATCGACCCGCGCAGACCGCCCCAGAACAGCACGTGCGACCAGCTCGGCGGCCGGACCGTGCCCACCATGTTCGTTGCGAAGTATAGCGGATACACGACGACGGCCCGCGCCAGCAGCATCGCCGCTATCGCAACGAGCAGCGGGCGGAGGTTCTGCGTCACATCGGCAAAGCCAAGCGTCTGCAGCTCGATTCCGATAAGTATGAAAAGCAGGGAATTGATGAGGAAGTCGATCGATTCGAAGAACGTCTCGACGGTTTCGGTAGTCTTCCCACCCATTGAAAAGCGGCGTCCGTAATTGCCGATCATCAATCCCGCCATCACGGTGGCAATCACGCCGGAAAAATGAACCGACTCGGCGAGCCAGAAAGAGCCGTAGGCGAGCACAAGGCATATCGTGTTTTCGAGAAGATGGTCCTCGAATCTTCCGATGATAAAGAACGTTATGAGACCAAGCGCGCCCCCCAGCACCAGCCCGCCGGCGGCGACCTTGACAAACTCGACGACGGCGTGCCCGGCGTGAAACTCGCCCGCGCCGAGAATCATGTCGAGGATTATGGTGAAAATGACGATGCCCGTTCCGTCGTTAAACAACGATTCGCCCTCGACGAGATAGCGCAGGCTGTCGGGAACCCTCATTGTGCGGAAGATCGCGAGCACGCTCACCGGATCGGTCGGTGAGATCATCGCGCCGAAGAGGAGCGCCACCAGCACGTTGTCGATGCCGCCCAGCCACAGGACCGTTCCACCGATCACGAATGTCGAGATCAGCACTCCCAGCACCGCGAAAATGCAGATGGGCCAGAAGTGCTCCAGCAGACGGTTCAACTCAAGATGCAGTGCGCCCTGAAACAGCAGCGGCGGCAGCATCACGAAGAAGATGAGTTCCTTGCCGAATCCGGTCTCGGCGATCTCGGGGCCGAAATGAAAAAAGCTGATGACCAATCCCACGAGTGTCAGCGCTATCGTGTACGGTAGATTCGCCAGATACTTCGTCAAAATACCCACCGCGCACGTGATCAGCAGCAACCCGATGTAGACGCCGACTTCATGTGCGATCATGTGTTCCACGGTTACGATTCGCCACCTTCCCTACCTGCCCGCTTGTGCCGTTCTTTGATGCCTTTGATAAGCTCGAAGCAGTCGAGGTTGCCGATGACTTTTCCCTCTTCGACCACGGGCAGGTCCTCTATGCCGTGCATGACGGAAAGCCTTAGCGCCTCTTCGAGGTCGTCGTCGGGGCCAACATATTCGGGATCGCGCATGATGTCGGCGGCCGTCTTGGCGAGAATGCTGTGTGCAAGCACGATGCTTCGCTTTTTGAGGTGTTTTGCGCCCATTATGTTGAGGATTTCCTTGACGCTGATGATGCCGACGAGTTTTTCGTCCTCGTCGATGACGTAGACGGAACGCGACGCCGGGTTCATTGAGATTATCTCGATTATGTCCTCGATCGAGGTTTCGACGCCGATAAGATCGGCTTCGGGTGTGACGCTCTGGTAATGATTGCGGACTTTCATTCGATCTCCTCCTCGCGATAGTATTTCGCGACAGCCCATTTGAGGATGAACGGCGTGACAATGATCGTCACCACGCACATGAAGGCCGACGCCGAGAACGCGGCCTCGTCGATGATTCCGCCCTGCCTGCCGAGGCCTGCGACGATGAGCCCCACCTCGCCACGCGGCACCATTCCGATCCCGACAATCGTGGCCGTCGAGAGCGGCATCTTAGTCATCATGCCCCCGAGCGCCCCGCCGACGATCTTCGTGACGACGGCGACGACCGTGAGCGCGACCGCGAAGATTATCGCCCCCCATAGTTGATCCAGGTGCACGGCCACCCCTATCGAGACGAAGAAGATCGGCGCCATGAAATAGTATATCGGCTCCACCTGCGCCTGGATGGAGGAAGATTCGCTTGTCCTGCCGAAGATGACCCCGATCAGGAACGCGCCAACCATGCTGGCGAGGCCCGCCGCCTTTGCGAGATAGGAGAAAAGGAACGTCAGCCCGAGTACCATGACGAACAGCGAGCCCTCACCTTCGAGATGTTTCAGCCAGTTCGTCACCCGCGGGATCAGGAACCAGAATATCGGCAGCACGATCAGCAGGTAGATGCCCTCGCGGGCGAGCGTGAGCGCGATGCCGCCCTCGCCGCCGGAACCCGACAGCGTCAAGACGACCGCAAGGATCATCAGGCCCGCGACGTCGTCGATGACCGCCGCCGCAAGCACCGTCTGGGAAAGCTTCGAGCGCGTGAGATCCATATCCATGAGCGTTCGCGCCGTGATCGCCACGCTCGTCGCCGTCAGGATCGCACCGTAAAACAGCGACTCCCCCCATGATGCGCCGATTGCGACGCCCAGCATCCAGCCCGCCGCAAAAGGCACGGCGATTCCCATGGCTGCAATCGCTAACGCGCGCGCCCCGACCGCGCGCAGGTGCGACACTTTCGTCTCGAGGCCGAGCATGAAGATCATGAATATGATACCGATCTCGGCGAAAAGCTCTAGGGTGTGCGATTCATGCAGCAGCCCGAACAATGACGGTCCTAAAATGATACCGGCAAGAATTTCGCCGAGCATGGGGCTCTGCTTGATACGGTTGAACAGCTCGGCGCCCACCTTGGCGGCCAGCAGGATTATCGCCAGCTCGAATATCCAGTCTAGTTGCATGATTGATTCCTACGGGGAAGCGGATTCCGCGGTCTGCCGTCTCCGATCCGCTTCGAAACCTTTCCGGATTTTGATGTGTCAGTCAAATAGAATGAAATTAGATTACATGAAATGCCGCGATTTGGCAAGGATTGCCGTAGGGGACAGTCCCGAATCTAGCGGCGAGTCGCCGCTGACATTTTCCCTGCGGGCGATTCCGTAATTCTGGTACAGTCCCCAAATTAACGCCCTCACTCCCTGCCAAGAAACTAACTCGCCCCATCAAGGCAACAAGCATTATGTCATTACCGCGAAGCTTGTCCTCGACTCCGATCGGGGAGCGGGAATCCAATGGATTCACAGTCCGAAAAGTCCCTTGCGGGTTATTTCGATAGGCTACAAGGGCTTATAAACAAAGGGTTCCAAGCGCATACTTTCAATTCTATTCAGTTTTTTTCAGAAGTTTTTA
>CBFDAY010000343.1:0-3361 GCA_965602895.1 uncultured bacterium | reverse complement strand
CAAGAACGCAATATTCTCTTCAGATTTCTTCTGGATGTCAAGGACAATCCGGATATATGATCGAGAAGTATGAAAAACGGAGTCCTGCAGGAAGGATTCGATATATCCGGCGTTGTTCCAAGCTTTTTCGCTACCGCAATTGCGGCGCCTCAAAGACGCTTGATAGTCCCTGAGCGTCTCTTGTCTAAGCGCTTTGAGATAGAACATGTTATAGTTTCGGTAATATGGCCACGATGGATTTTCTCTCAACTTCTGACAGTCCCTCCAGAACCTGACAATTTGTTACGGGAAGTTTCTCGTCGGAGCCTCAAAAAACAGTCCTTCATATGGAGGTAATGATGTCGAGTTTTAGATTTACAAGACGCCGGTTTATAAAAATAGGCGCCCTGACGACGCTGGCGCTCTCATTGGATTCGCTGGGTTTTCTCGAGGGAAATGCCCACGCCACTGAGAAGATATTTCAGAAATGGGAATACAAGAAATGGGAAGACCTTCATAGAGATGAATGGAGCTGGGACAAGGTTACCTACGGCACACACCTTGTTGACTGCTATCCCGGCAACTGCTCGTGGCGTGTGTACACCAGGGACGGCATCGTCTGGCGCGAGGAGCAGGCGGGTAAGTATCCTGTTATTGACGCCACCGGCCCGGACTGGAATCCTCGCGGGTGTCAGAAAGGCTGTTCCTACAGCAACATGATGTATAACCCGGATCGCATAAAGTATCCGATGAAGCGCGTGGGCGCGCGGGGCGAGGGCAAATGGAAGAGGATCTCCTGGGATGAGGCCATTGACGAAGTATGTAACCATTTGTTGGACGCCATCCAAACTGAAGGTCCCGAATCCATCGTCTTCGAGCCGGGGCCCGGCAACGGCGGCTGGATTCACCTGATAACCGGCTTTCGCCTTTTCAGCGGCATAGGCGCTACCGAACTCGATATCGACTCGACCATCGGCGATTTTTACAAAGGCATATACGAAACATTCGGGAAATTTCAGTTCTGCGATTCGTGCGACGGGTGGTTCTTCGGCAAGCTTATTCTCGTCTGGCACATGAACCCTGTGTATACGGCTATTCCATCCTATCACTTCATCACCGAGGCCAGGTACAACGGCTCCGATGTCGTGACAATAGCGCCCGACTACTCGCCTTCTTCAATCCACTCAGACGAATGGATTCCGGTGCAAATGGGCACGGATGCGGCCTTCGCGCTCGGGGTGTCGCAGGAACTCATATCCAGGGGCACATATGACAAAAGGTTTCTTAAAGAGCAGACCGATTTCGCGCTGCTTGTCAGAAGCGATAACAAGAAATTCCTGCGCCAGACCGACATGGAAGGGAAAGGGCTGGAGGATCAGCTCTACTTCTGGGACCCGGCGACAAATTCCCCCGTCAAGGCCCCCCGAGGCACGCTCGAACTTCCTTGCGACCCCGCTCTCGAAGGCAAGTACATTGTGACGCTGAAAGACGGCAGCCAGGTCGAGGTCAGGCCCGGTTTTGGCGTCTTCAAGGAGATGCTCGACAGGGAATACACCCCGGAACTGGCATCAAAGACGTGCGGTGTGTCCCCCGATACGATCAGGCGTCTTGCGGACAGGGCGTGGAAGGCGCGCGGTCATGTTTCAATAATCATCGGCGCCAACGCCTGCAAATACTATCATGGCGACCTGATGGAGCGCGCAATGTGCCTGCTGTTGGCGCTTACCGGCAGCGTCGGCAACAAGGGCAGCGGAATTCGCGGCTGGAACGAATCGCTCTTCGACGGTGCGACGGCGTTGATGATACGCGAAAAGAAGGGGATCAGTTCGCTTCTCCAATATGGCGAGGCGAAGCTGGACAAATTCATCCTCAAAATAAAGGACCCCGATATCACCGATGAGATCCTGCAGAGAGAGCTGGAACGGGAAATGAACAAAAAACAGATGGGCATGGTTCCGCCGGCGTTCCTCTACTATTTCCATTCAGGTTATCGCGACACCTGGGACAATAAACAATGGCACTGCCCGACGATGAAGCGAAGCTTCAACGAGTATATGAATGAAGCGCTGGAGAAAGGATGGTATGACGGCGTCGTGAGGCCTTCGCCCGACCAAAAACCGCAGGTATACGCCTATTGCGGCACAAGTCCCGCGCGTAAGAATCGGGGATGGTGGAACAATATCTATCCGACGCTCTGGAAACAATACAAATTCATTTTCGGAGTCGAAGTGCGTTGGAGCACGACGGCGCTCATGTCCGACATGGTTCTGCCGGCAGCCGGATTCTACGAAAAAAAACATACCCGCTTTCCCACACCCCACGTGCCGTGGCTGACCCTCACCGAAGCGGCCGTCCGGCCTCCCGGCGAGGCCCTTGAAGAATGGGAGATCTGGAGGATGCTGGCCGTGCGACTGACCGAGTTGGCGGAAAAGCGGGGGCTTTCGAAGTACAAAGCCCGCCACGGGACCATGTTTGATCTAACGGAACTGGTTTCGCGCCAGACCCTCGATCGCGATAACGCCGATGAGACCCTCGATGACGCGCTCAAGCTCAGCGGCATGCTCGGCACTTTGCCCGAGGGGACAAACCTCGAGAGTTTCCGCAAAGACGGCATCGTGCGCTTCACTAATATCTCCAAGCTGGATGTAATCGCCATGCATCTCGCCACGGATATCAAGCCGGATGAACCGATCGTCGCGCTTACCTATCATACCGGCCCGAAGAAAATTCCCTATCCCACATACAACCGGCGCATACAATTCTACATCGACCATGATTGGTTCCTCGAAGCGGGCGAGGGGCACCCCGTCCACAAAGATACCCCGAAGACGGGAGGGGACTATCCGCTGATTCTGACGAGCGGTCACCAGCGGCACACCGTACACTCGATATGGGTCACCGATGATATACTCGCGAAGACGCACCAGGGGCGCCCGATCATGTTCATGAACACCGAAGACGCCAAGAAAAGGGGCATCAAGGACGGCGACCTCACGCGAGTATTCAACGACTTCGACGAGTTCAAGGTCCACGTCAAGCTGAGTTCGGCCATCCGTTCGGGGAAGGGGCCGGGACCGGGCCAGGTCCTCATCTATCATGCCTGGGAACCATACCAGTTTGAGAATTGGAAGAGCTATGACTCGGCGATTCCCGGCATGATAAAGTGGCTCGACCTCGCCGCGGGTTATGGCCATCTCAATTATTACAGATGGAACTGGTGCACACAGCCGATCGACCGTGGGGTGACAGTCGAAGTTGAGAAGGCATAATTGAAGGAGCCGGCAAATCCCTGTATGTAGGAACCTTCACATATATTACGAACCTACAGCGGGATCAGAGACGGAAAAGCGCCTCAGCGTTGTCGTGAAGGATTCCCCTCGCC
>CBFDAY010000342.1:0-3405 GCA_965602895.1 uncultured bacterium | reverse complement strand
CGGCGGAGGTTGCTCTCGCAAGCCTATGCTGCGTGTTCGGCGTATAGGAAGCGAACTGATACATCTCGTCGGGGCGGCTCCACTGATCGATCAGATCGGCAAATCGAAAGTCTCCTCCCGACTGCCTGGTCATCCGGTAGTTCGGAAGGTATTTTGCGATGACCTGATCGAACCTCTGCCTGGCGCGGTCGAGAGCCAAGGTCTTCCTGCGGGCAAACGGATCCGCCACCTCGGCGGCGGCCACTTTGAAATCTGCGAGATCCTCACCAAAGGTGACTCTCTGGGCTGCCTCCACCCGGTGGACGGTTCCGTCCCCGTCCCTTCCGGCCACTTCGGCAACGCCCGAAGCAACACCCAGCGAGGTGGAGCCTTCGGCCCGCTTGATTTGTATGACGCCGCCATTCACCTGAACGGACGTTGTGCCGAGGCCGATTTCCACCGGCTTATCTCTATGGGTCGAGGCAATCACGAGCTCGCCGCTCAGAATTGAGAAGTCGCGCGCACCGTCATTCTCAAGCTCCACCTCACCCTCGGTCAGGATCCTTACCCCATCGAAAGACATAAAGGACTTGGCCGCCGCTGGTGTCCGCATCCTTGTGGCCTTCATGAGGCGATCGCCCGCACGCAGGGGACGCCATTCTCCAAAGCCTCTCTTTATCTCTATACCGTCGGAGTTCCTCATCACCCTCTGGTCGAGCTCGCTGGGGAACGTCCTCTGGAAGTAGAAATGCACGAACAGGTAGGCCGACAGGATAACGACGCCCACGCATGCGGCCGCCCCGATAAGCACTTTTTTCATCAATCCAGCGACGGATCTGTTTTTCCGATGCCGCTCGGTCGCCCCTGTCGCGCGGGCGGTGATTGATTCATCGTCAGGAAGCGCAATGTGCGCGTCGAGCCTTTCCTCGACCACAGCCTTCATTTGCATGAGTTCGCGCATCCGTCCTGCGCAGATTTCACATTTCTGAAGATGCTCGTTCAGTTCCTCCTCTTGCCCCGAAGTCAGCTCATCATCAAGGAGCAGGTGCAGTTGCGAAATCCTTTGCTCGCACGACTTCATTCTCAATCAACTCCTTCGCCCATTTCGATGAGTATGTCCCTCAGCTTTTTCCTCGCGGCCCGGAGGCGATTGTTTATCGCCGGCTTGCCAAGGCCGGTCATCTCGGAGATTTCGGTGTATGAGAGCCGGGCGAAGTGCTTCAACATTATGATAACCCTGTACTTTTCCGGGAGCGATCCGATGGCTTCGATTACTGTATCGCGGCGCTCTTTCTCAGCCCGTGAATCAGTCGAGGGATTGTTGGAAACCGAGTCTGCAAATATCCGCTCTCGCCTGCCGCGTCTTACCGCTTTCCTGACATGGTCCTTGCAGCGGTAGATTGTCGCTTTGTGAAGCCATGCCCGTATTTTTTTGGGGTTCCTCAGCCTATTGTAGTTCCGATAAGCCTCGACAAAAACATCCTGCATTACATCCTCGGCGTCATGCGTATTTTGAAGCTTCCCGTACGCCACGGAAAAAACCGCCCTCTTATGTTCGCACACAATTCGCCCGAAAACCTCGGCGCACTCTTGTGTGATTTGCTCCACCAGTGTTTCTTTCGCCTTGCCGCCGGGATCTGTGTTGCCGAACGCGTCCACCAGACCTCTCACTATATAGCCGTCACAGAATGGAAATAATGATGCTAATTCTTGCAGAAAATATAGAAAAGGGCAAATATAATATTGGTGACATGCCGAGCCCCTTTCAAGATTCGGGGCGCTTTGCGACACGGCTTAGTCAATTCTTCACAAAAGCGGCCCTTTTCGGCCGGTTTTTATTGCATTATTTTGGCGCTTGGTGTATGATTGGGAATGATGGAATCCACAGTCCCGACAGATGTTTACACGAATAAGAGCGTGGCGTGAGGATAGAGGCGACAGCACCGACCCGCATTGATCTGGCAGGCGGCACGCTTGACCTCTATCCGATATATCTTCTGGAAGAAGGCGGGCTGACAGTCAACTGCGCCATAGATATGCGTTGCGCCGCCGTTTTTGAAGAGCGGTCCGATAAGAAAATCCGAATTGATTCCATCGACCTCGGCGTGGAGGAAACATACGACGACGCGAACTCGATTTCGACGGACGGCGCTCTTGAGATAGTCGCCAGGGCGATAAGATACTTCCGGCCGCGAAACGGGCTGGATGTCACAATCAAAAACCATGTCAGGCAAGGCTCGGGCCTGGGGGCGTCTTCAGCGCTCCTGATCGCGTCCCTGGGGGCCTTGAACGTGCTGACCGACTCGGACTACCCCCTCCAGCGACTAATTGATGTCGCGGCCGACCTCGAAGCCCAGTGCATACGCGTGCCGACAGGCAAGCAGGACTATTTTGCCGCCGCATTCGGGGGCGTGAGCGCTCTTCGATTCGACGTCGGAGGCGCAAAGCGCGAGAGCCTTCTCGACGCCGAGGAGGACATCCTAGAGCTGGAGCGGCGGATCGTTTTGTCGTTCGCGGGCGCTCCCAGGTTCTCCGGCGCCACAAACTGGAACATGATAAAAAGCTACATTGAGGGAGAACCGGCCACGATTGAGGGAATGCGGCGCATAAAGGAGGTCGCCCACAGCGTGCGCGACTGCATCATCGAACACAATTGGGGCGGGCTGGCCGAAGCGATAGCGCGCGAATGGGAAAACAGGCGCTCGCTGGCTGAAGGTGTGACAAACGAGCGCGTGGAAGCCATCATGCGGGCCGCGCTGGAGGCAGGCGCGCTGGCCAACAAGATATGCGGAGCGGGCGGAGGCGGATGCATGATAACCTGCATCGACCCCGGGACGCGGGACCGTGTCGAAACGGCTCTCACCGACGCGGGAGCCGAGGTTTTGCCGTTCAAAATTGTGACTCAAGGACTCACGATAGAGCGTCAACCTTGATGGAGAAAAGAATATGGCAGGAAAAGCTGTGTATGAAAAGCTTTGGATAGCGCTCCTCGTCGGGCTGCTCGCAAGCTGCTCTTCCGCCCAGACGCGGCGAATCCCCGGCAACCCCGACCCCCTCATAAAGGGCGAAGTGACCGAAGAAAAAGCCCAGCGAGCCCTTGAAATGAAACTCGCAAAGCAGATCCGGTTTCTTGAGCAAAACAGCGAGCGCTTCAAAGATCAGGTGGTCTCATTGCCGTCGGGTGACGCTAAGTACCATTTCAAATGCTATGACGAATTCCCCGAAGGCTCGGCGGGGGTCGACATCACCATCGTTCCCCTGGAGACGTTCTCGCCCTCATACAAGGCCGATGTGAAATACAGGAAGATAAGATATCAAACCCGCTACACCAAGTCCGCGAGCCGTGCGGCCGAGGACAGCGACTTCATACGTGATGAAGGCGTGCAAAATGAGATATACGAATTCGACGGCGCCAAGTGGGAACTC
>CBFDAY010000341.1:0-3419 GCA_965602895.1 uncultured bacterium | reverse complement strand
TTCTTCCCCCTCTTCTTCCTCTTCTTCCTCCTGAATTTCGCGCGGTTCTTCGAGCAGTGTATTTACATGAACGTAGGCTATCGCGGAAAACGGATGTCTCTCCCCGCTTGAATCGGCGATTTCGAGTTCGACCCTTACGGCGTCGGGGAGAATGCCCTGATCTTCATAGTCCCAATGGCCCAGCCAGCCGACGCCGTCGAAATATTCGAGGTTGAGAGAATATATGTTCAATATCCACTGGGGCTCGTTCTCGCTTCCATCTTCCGAGTCCAGCAGCAGCGGCTCCACCGTGCAGCTCAGCGCCAGGGGATTGTTTTCGTCCTCGATCCATCCGATCGCATCGACCTCGCTTGATTGGGCGATCTCATAGCTGACATACGCTATCTCTCCCCCGGGAGCGCCGCCGCTGAATCGGGGATTTGTAGTGAACACGCCGAGCGAGCCCGCCTGCGACTCGGAGAGTGGATCGCCCGCGCCGAGGAAGACGGATCGTTCGAAATCCTCGTCGATATAGGCTCCGCCGTACGGCACGTAGGCGAATGAAACGCTCTGCGATATGCTGCCCAGAATGAAGGCGGCGCGATGATGAAGCGCCGCGCGCTCTTCCTGCTGTTCGGCGCTTTCGATGGTGTAGAAGAACGCGCCGAAGACGATCATTGAAATCATGGTGAGGATCGTGACCGCCACCAGGATTTCCAGGATTGTAAAGCCGGCGCGTTTGTGATGCATTAAGCGAATCTCTCTCATTCGATCACGGTGCGTGCGGCGAGCGTTTCGAGCACGAAGTCGCCGTTGGAAAGCTTCACGATAATCTTGACTTTTTTCAGGTTCTCCATTTCCGCCTCTTCAACCTCCATCTCCCACTTTATCCCGGGATGGGCAGGGCCGAAATCGCCTTCGTCGCTCGCCAGAGAATCGAAGGGAATCGTCCTGTTTTCCTCCATTTTCTGTCGGGCGAGCATTGCGGCCAGCGTCTGCCTTTTGTGTGCGTAGGCCAGGTTCAGACTGATCAGGTGGGAGCCAAGGAGTGTCACGAGCGCGGTCGCTATTATGGCGAGAGCGACCATCACTTCCAGGAGCGTAAATCCTCTGTTCGACCGATTCGGGATCATCGGGCTCCGTCTTTAATTGGAGCGAGCACGGGGATGCCCGTCACGCCGTCGTATATGACTGCGAACCCCTCTCCGTCGTCATTTGCGAGGTTGATGTTCGCGGCGCCGGCGACACCCAGCGGATTGAACTCGATGTATTGCGTATCGAGACCAAGTCCGGAGTATCTGCGACGAACCTCCACAGAGGAGAAATGCACTCCGGGAGGGAGCCGCCTGCGGGCAAACATAGGCTCGCTCGGCAGGTTTTCCTCGACGTTTTCCGAGCCGTCCGTGTACTCGAGCAGCTCGAAGCGGGTCCCGATTCGGATGCCGATCGCCGTGGGCTGCTCGTTGTCCTGTTCCAGCGCTTTAACTTCGGTTATCCAATACTCGTCGGTCGAGGAATCCATATAGAGCCGGTAGGTCCTGTTCTTTGCGATCGCTTCGCCGTACGCGAGGGAAATTGTGCCGGAGAGCAGCCGTGCCGCGCTCTTGAGCCTGCGTTGCGGCAGGAAGGGGTCCAGCCGCGGGAACACAATGGCGGCGATGACGCCGATCATCGCGACGACGATCATAAGCTCGATGAGGGTGAAGCCCCTTTGTCGCGCGTTGCTATTCAATGCCCCAGCTCTCGATGTCGGCGTTCTCGTCCTCGCCGCCCGGCAGCCCGTCGGCGCCTAAGGAGACAACCTCATAGTCGAAGCCGTGCGAGCCGGGCGATTCATATATGTACGGGTTCCCCCACGGGTCGTCGGGAACTCTGGAACTTTCCAGGTAGCCGCCCTTCTGGTAGTTTTCGGGAATCCTGCCGCTGGAAGGTGAGCTTACGAGCGCCTCAAGACCTTGTTCGGTTGACGGATAAAAGCCGCTATCGAGCCTGAACAACTTAAGGCCGGTTTCCAGACCTCTTATCTGTGCTTTGGCTCCATTGATTTTTGCGTCTTCCGTTCTCCCAATGAGCTTGGGTGCAATATAGGCCGCCAGAATGCCGATGATGACGATTACCACCATCAACTCAATCAGTGTAAATCCGCCTTGCGATTTACGAATGCATGCTCTATCCATCCCGTGCTGTCCCCCTTCATTGGACGATGCGGTTCATATCGAATATCGGAAGCAACATCGCCAGCACGATGAATCCCACGACGACGGCCATTATGACTATCATCGCGGGTTCAAGGAGCGACACGATGCCGGCAAGAGTCGTGTCCACCTCGTCGTCGAACGTGTCGGCTACACTGATAAGCATGTCCTCAAGCTGGCCGCTGCGCTCGCCCAGGGCTATCATGTGAATGACGACCGGCGGAAACACGTTGCTGCGCTTGAGGGAAGACGCGAGGTCTTCACCCTTGCGCACGCTCTCCTGCGCGTCGTCGACCGCGAGCGCGATGACCCGGTTGTCCACGATGCTTTTCACTATTTCGAGCGAGTCCATCAGGTTCACGCCGCTCTGCGTGAGCGTGCCGAGCGTGCGCGCGAACCGCGCGACCGCCATCTTGCGATTGAGCTTGCCGAAGATGGGAAGCGCGAGCTTGAGCCTGTCCCATCTGGCCCTGCCGCCCTCGGTCCTCTGGTACTGGTCCAATAGCAGGAGCGCCAGCGCAAGCAGCGCCGCCATCGCCCACCAGTAGGAGCGCAGAAACGACGAAACGTTAATAAGAATCACCGTCGGCGCGGGCAGCGCGCGATTCAATTGCAAGAATATCTTGGTGATGGTGGGGATGATATAGGTCATCAGAAAAAACAGGACGCCGAAGCCCACAACGATCATAAGTGAGGGATACATCAGGGCCGAGGTCACGCGGCGCCTGAGCGCCAGTTGCTTATCCATGTAATCGGCCAGACGGAAGAGGACTATCTCGAGCGCGCCGGATGACTCGCCGGCTTTGACCATATTCACGTACAGTTTCGGGAAGTAGCGCTTGTGTTGATCCAGTGCGACCGAGAGCGCGGCCCCTTCGCTTATCGTCTCCTTTATCTGATAGACGATCTTGATCAGGCCCTTGCTCTCTATCTGATCGAGCACGGCGTCGAGCGCGTCGACATGCGGCATCCCCGCCCTGAGCAGCACGGCGAGCTGGCGAGTGAACAGGGCAATGTCCGCGGTCTTGGGCCTGGCGAAAAACTCCGACAGGGTCACCTCGCGAGTGGGCTTGGCCGTCTTCGTCGTCTCGCCGACCTGGACGGGCATCAGTTCCATCTCGCGCAGCTTTTGCCGGGCCGCCTGAGCGCTGTCGGCGTCGAGCACGCCCTTGACACGCTTGCTGGCCGTGTTGATCGCTATGTATTCAAAAACGGGCATTGCGCGTGTTCCTGCGTCTCCATGGG
>CBFDAY010000340.1:0-3457 GCA_965602895.1 uncultured bacterium | reverse complement strand
GTCTCTCGGGAAGGAGGATATGACACGGCAAGTCAACCGAGGATTCAGCATTGATTTGAAATCGACATGGGCCGTCTATGGTCGGATCAAACCCTTTGCGACGCCCGCGATCCGTCCAGCTTCAGGTAGTGTATGTATGTCTGGGCCTCATGCCGGGTGGAGAATATGCCGGATTTCACCCAGTCTTCGATTCCCTTGCTGGGGTAACTGGCGATCCTGACCATGAACAGATCCTCGCCCGTATCGGCGGCCCTGTAGCAGGCGAGTTCATATGCCGTGTTGGGATTGATCAGGCCAACCTGCAGCGCCTTCGGGAAAAGGGAGTCTTGTTCGCTCTCGAAGGCCCTGGTCAGGATAAACTTGGCAAAAAACTCTTCAGGTTCTTCTTCCTTTTTCCGCTCTTTTTCCTTCGCCTCAGTCAAGAGCACGAGAACCTACCTCCTCTCCTCTGAGAACTAAAAAGAAAACCCACCAGCCGAGCAAAAACCTCCGGCGCCATACCGGTATCATTCCTTGGTTCTCGACTATGTGGGCGGTGCAAAGGCATGAAGGAAACCCCGTCCATAGTTGTCACTTATCATTATAGCACAATATCTTGTAGAGTCAAGCGAAAATTTCCGCATTTGTGGGTGGGCCCCGGCCGGGAGGTTTTGTTGGCGATTTTAGGCGCCTTATCGCCGAGGGCGTTTTGACACGGTGTTGGCGTAATGTTAAAATTAAAGGTTGACGAGGTCCCATTCTTTCATTTATTGGCCCATCGGGCCGGATAATTTTCGATGGATCGCAGAATCAGCTTTCGCGGCATACGAGTGAACAACCTCAAGGATGTCGATCTCGACATTGCGCGCAACAGGCTTACCGTGATATCCGGCGTAAGCGGCTCCGGCAAATCCAGCCTTGCCTTCGATACCATTTATGCCGAGGGGCAGCGCCGCTATGTCGAATCGCTCTCGGCCTATGCCCGCCAGTTTCTAGAAAAAATGGACAGGCCCGATTTTGACGGCGCAGAGGGCATACCGCCGGCTATAGCCATCAAGCAGAGCCCCCCCTCGAAGAGTTCGCGCTCCACAGTCGGCACGGCCACGGAGATATATGATTATCTGCGCCTATTGTTTGCGCGGATCGGGCGAGTCCATTGCCGCGGTTGCGGAAAACCGGTGGCGGGCTATTCGGTCGAAGATATATGCGGGCGGCTGGAGGCTTTTTCCGGCGGGCGGGCGTTCATCGTCGCTCCTATGGGCAAGGCCGACGAAGCGACTCCCGAGGTGTTCGGCGACCTGATGAAAAGGGGATATGCGAGAGTAATGCTGGATGGGCGCCCCGTGTCGCTGGAGGAGGCCGCTTCCAATCCGCCGGCTCCGGACTCGGATTGGGGGGTGGTGGTGGATCGCCTTGCCATCGCTCCGCGGCAGCGGTCCCGCCTCGCCGACTCGCTGGAGGCCGCTTACGGAGAGGCCGACGGGCGACTTGAGATACATCTGGTTGACGGCCCCGTGCTCAGGTTTACGAGTCACCATAGCTGCTCGGATTGCGACATCGAATACGACGATCCGTTTCCGCAGATGTTCTCTTTCAACAGTCCGCTCGGAGCGTGTTCGGAGTGCAACGGTTTTGGCAATATTATAGAGATCGACATGGACCTCGTTGTGCCGGACAGGAGCAAGACTCTCGATGAGGGCGCAATCAAGCCATGGACTTTTCCCAATTATGAATGGCCGATGGAAGAGCTGAGATGGATCGCGGATGATAAGGGGCTGCCGCTGGACGTGCCGTTCAAGGACCTGTCGAAGAAGCATCTGCGGCTGATAATGGATGGCGGCGGCGATTTCCCCGGTATACACGGATTCTTCCGCCTGCTGGAAAAGAAAAAATACAAGATACACGTCAGGGTTCTGCTGAGCAGGTTTCGGGGATACACAACGTGCCCGGAGTGCCTCGGCGCCCGCCTGAAGCCCGAGGCGCTCGCGGTGAAAATCAATGGACATACCATCGCCGAGGTGTGCCGGAAACGTATCGGCGCCGCCCTTGAATTCCTTGAGAGCCTGGGACTTTCCGGACAACAGGCGGACGTCGCCGACCTGCTCTTGAAAGAGATAAAGAGGCGTCTTCGATATCTGGTCGATGTAGGGCTCGACTACCTCACGCTCGACCGGCTCACGCGCACGCTCTCGGGCGGCGAGAGCCAGAGGATCAATCTCGCCTCCTGTCTGGGCTCGGGCCTGACCGACACGCTCTATGTCCTTGATGAACCGAGTGTCGGCATGCACCCGCGCGATAACGCAAGGCTGATTGACATACTGGTGAAACTGCGCGATGTCGGCAATACCGTGCTGGTGGTCGAGCACGACGTCGACATGATTTCGGCGGCCGACGAGGTCGTGGATGTAGGGCCCGGCGCGGGCGAAAACGGTGGAGAGATCGTGTTTCAGGGGTCGGTAGCCCGGCTGAAGCGGTCGCAAAAGTCGATAACGGGCAAGTACTTGAGCGGCCGGGCCGGGCGAGCGTTCACGCGCCGCAAGCGCCGCAGTCCCCGGGGGCTCATTAAGGTCATCGGCGCGCGCGAGCACAATCTCAAGAACATCGACGTCGATTTTCCGCTTTCAACATTTACCTGTGTGACCGGGGTTTCAGGGTCGGGCAAGAGCACGCTGGTCGAAGATATTCTGTACCGGGCGGCGAGCCGTCAAAAGGGGCTCGCAATCGAGAAACCCGGCGATCACGATGCCGTGCTGGGCATCGAGAACATCGACAAGATCGTGATGGTGGGCCAATCGCCCATAGGCCGCACGCCGCGATCCAACCCCGTCACGTACATGCAGGCGTTTGGGCACATCCGCAACCTCTTCGCCTCGACAATGTCCGCCCAGCTTCGACGCCTGACCGCCAGGGATTTCTCTTTCAACGTGGATGGCGGACGCTGCCCGAAGTGCAAGGGCGAGGGCGCCCTCAAGGTGGAGATGCAGTTCTTCGCCGATGTTTTCATCACATGCGACGCTTGCGCCGGCATGAGATACAAGCCGCTGACCCTCGAGGTCCGCTACCGGGGCAAGACAATCCATGATGTGCTGAACATGACCGTCAGGGAAGCCCTGGGGTTTTTCAATTCGTCGGCCCCGCTCAAGAAGCGGCTGCAGCTTCTGGCCGACGCAGGATTGGGCTATCTCAGGCTCGGGCAGCCCGCGAACAAGCTGTCGGTCGGCGAGGCGCAGCGGGTAAAGCTCGCCGCCCATATCGCCGAAGGGAGTTCGGCTCGCACGCTCTTCATTTTTGATGAGCCTACCACGGGGTTGCATCTGCACGACATCGGCATGCTTCTGAACTGCTTTAACAGGTTGGTTTCCATGGGCAATTCCATTATCGTCATCGAGCACAACCTCGAAGTCATCAGGTACGCGGATCACATCGTCGACCTGGGGCCTGAGGGCGGCGACGAGGGAGGACACATCGTCGCGTGCGG
>CBFDAY010000339.1:0-3462 GCA_965602895.1 uncultured bacterium | reverse complement strand
CGTAAGCTCGAAGCTCATCTGGGAGCTGTACTTATAGCCCGGGTGTTTGTGAAGGGCATCCTCGAGCAAATCTTCCGGGAAACCGCTTATGCGGGCAAACTCGATCATGCTTTCCCACGTGCCGCCGGTGAAGATCATCTCGGCGTCGGGCTGGTTAAAGTACACCTTCGAGCCGTCCGTCGCCAGGCTGCCGACGAGGCCGAAGTGGTCCGCGTGCAGGTGGGTAACAAAAAAATCCGTCTTGCCGAGATCCACATGCAGCTCTTCCAACGCCGCCTGCATGGCGTCCATGCACTCCTTGCGGTTCATGCCGGTGTCGATGATGAGGTTTCGCTCGGGCGACATTACGAAGTATGAATTTATACTCTTCAGCGGGTTGCGCGGCAACGGTATTTCGACCTTGTAAAGGTTGGTGGAGATTTCTTCAATCATTATTTCGCTCCTGAGTTCTATCGATATCGACGGCTTTCGATTCAATGTTACATTGCAAACGGTCGCATCTTCCGACTACTTGTTTCGGGGGAGAACGGAACCGATGAGGCGGGCGATCGGCTTGTGAGGCTGCATTTCGCGCCTGCCGATATTATACATCATCGGGAAATGTGTCGCAGGAAAATACCGAGATGACGCCGCCGCTTGGGGGCGTTCAGAAGAAGAAGGATTTTGCGATCGGCTCGGTCAGGAATTCCTTCTTGGTTTTGCCTGTCTGTATGAACTTGGCCAGGTAGTCGGCCGACTCAAGCACGCGACCCGTCGTGTAGTCGTATCTGAAGAGGCCCTGTCGGCCGAATGAGAATAGGTTCTCAATGTTGAATACGATCGTTGCCGCCTTTAAGACCTCGCCAATGTAGCCCATCTCGTATATGGGATACGAGTACGGGGCTTTAACGGAAAAATGCTCTGTGAACTCCTCGGGACCCAGGCGGAAAACGTCGCACAGCTCGCTGATCAGCCTGGCGGCGAGCTTGTCTTCGTTCATTCTTGAGATCGCGTCGCCGTCGGTGTATCCGACTTCCACGCAGATCGCCGTTGTGTCCGGATTTCCCATCTGCGCGTTGAGATTTTTCGGCTCGTAGATTCTCCTGAAGAAATAGTGCTCCTCGGGAATATATATCTGCGCCTTATCCGACAGCCGGGGCCTGTTGATGAAGAAATAGAAGAGCCACTGGCCGCGATACTTCAGATTGAGCTTCGATTTGCGGTCCGCGCCCGAATCGGTCTTGAGCAGCATATCCCACAGAAGCGTTATCGGAAGCGTGCTCGCGAAGGAATCCGCCTCCACGTCCTTCTGCTGTCCATCCTCCGGTTGAACGACGATACGGCTAACGCGCCGCTCGTCGGCGATGACGCCGGTGATCCGCGAGTTCAGGAATATTGCGCCCCCGCTCTTCTGGATGTGCGCCGCCAATTTATCTGCGACTGTCTGCACGCCCTGGCGCGGATAATGGACTGCCATGGGCCGGACTTCCGAGCGCTTGAATATGCGGGAAAGCGACTTCTTCGGGTCGTGCTCGTCGAAGAACTTCTTCCGATCGGTTGCCCAATGGGCGGAAATCCTGTTGGCGGCTATCCCGGTGGTTTTCTCTATGTAGTTCTTGAAGACACAATCGTTTGCCCACTTGCCGAACTTCGCCGTCGCCCACTGGTCCGCATTCTCGACCATTGCCGGATCGGAGCCGAACAGCGCCCTCGTTCCCGCATCTATCGCCATTGGGAGCAGATCTCTCAGGCGGAGAGTGTTAATCAGTTCCAGCGGGTCAACCGGGAAGCGTATCTGCTGATGTTCGTATTCTATGCCGAAATATGCCTGGAGAGCGGCTAATTCGTTCCCGAGAAGCGGCCCGAGGCGCTCGAGGTCCTCGCTATGAAAAACGTGCGCCCCAAGGTCGAGAACGAATCCATTTTTTTCGATGGTTCGCAGCAGGCCTCCCGCATAAGGGTTTTTCTCATATATCTCCACTCGAAATCCCTTGTCGACGAGCTGGGATCCAAGGCGGAGACCGGCCAGACCGGCCCCTAGTATGGCCACTTTTTTCTCGCTGCCCTGTTTCATGATTCCTCTCCGGTGGGGCATCGCGTGTCTATCCCGCCTTCGCGCAGAAGCGATCTATCCCATGGATTTCAAATGAGTTATGCAAGAATAATGCCACTAACAAACCCACCGGCAGGCTCGGAACCAGCCCGGAGCCTAAAAGCATCGATTTTATGCACTATTCTGCCTGCCTGTCTTGCTCCAGCAAGGATCGACAATGTACAATTTGCGGATATTTCAGGACGATATTGGGCTTCAACGGAAGATATTGGATTATTCAAAAGCAGGCGGATCGAGGGGCTCCCGCCGATCGGATGTCAAATCCGGGACAGACTTGAATGAAAGCAAGTTGTGCGATAATCTATTAGGCGGTTCGAATAAGGAAAATATCTATTACGGCTTCGTTGCGTTTCGTGTTCTTCGTGGATAGAAGGAGGAATTAAAAATGGCAAATGGAGATTCGCAGCTCGGCCTGGTGAAGCTCTGGGACAGATGCTATGCCTACATGCAGAAGGATGAGGGCCTCGGCTGGAGCAACGCCGGCATGATAAGGGGCAAGGACGGCTCGCTCCTTATCGACACCCTGTTCGACCTGAACCTGACCAAAACGATGCTCAGCCAGATCCAGCGCAAGGTCGGCAAGCCGATCAAGTGGGTCGTCAACACCCACCACAACGGCGACCACTGCTGGGGCAACCAGCTCGTCAAAGACGCCGAGATCATCGGCCACCGGATGTTCCCCGGGGAATTGATGAAGATGCCGCCCGAGACGATGGAGATGATGATGTCCGCGCCTGCCGACATCCCGGGAATGGCCGCGCTCAAAAAGGCGATGGAGCCGTTCGATTTTTCCGGAATCGAGCTTACGCCGCCGACACGCCTTTTTGATGATGAGCTGACACTCGTGATCGACAACAGCGCGGTGAAGATAATCCATGTCGGCCCCGCGCACACATCGACCGACGTCATCGTGTTCTTTCCCGAGGAAAAGATACTCTACGCCGGCGACATCATCTTCCGCCTGTGCACGCCCATCGGCTGGGAAGGAACATTCGACAAATGGATCGCCGCGCTCGACAGGATCGTCGCGCTCGGGCCCAACAAGATCGTGCCCGGCCACGGCCCGCTGTGCGGCGTCGAAGGCGCGACCGAGATGAAAGAATACCTGCAGTACGTGTACAAAGAGTCGCGCGAATGCTTCGATAAGGAAATGACCGAGGCCGACGCCGCCAAGAAGATCGACCCCGGCCCCTACGCCGACTGGACCGAGCCCGAACGCATCATCTTCAGCGTCTCGCGCGCCTACCGCGAGTTCCGCGGCGAACCCCACGACACCCCCGTCGACTTCATGGAAATGGCAAGAATCATGGCAGAGATAAGGGGAGGGTGAGGGAACAACAGGTATGTTTAAAAGATTGACGAATTGATTA
>CBFDAY010000338.1:0-3464 GCA_965602895.1 uncultured bacterium | reverse complement strand
TCCCAAATTCGACGATGCTTGAACCGCTTGGTTATCTTTTGCAGGTGGGCGTTCAGTTCCTCATAAAGCTCGTGCTTGAGCTGGTAATAGTACCCCTTGTTGAAGCGCTCCCATCTCTTTATGAGATGGTGGGCGTATCCTTTGACGAGGAAGTTGTGCAGGTCGCCCTTGATCAATCCTTTGAGCGCCTGCGCGCGCGAGAAGAATTTCTTCGTGGCGCGCACGGCCTCTTTTTGCAGCACGATGGGAATCATCTTGTTCGGCTTGAACACGACGTGGTGGCCGTCGTAGAACTGCCAGTCGTAAGTGAATATCTTGTCCTTCTCGTCGAACTCGTCGAAGATTTCCGAGCCGGGGATCGGCGTCAGGATCATGAACTGGACGGTATCGATCTTCAGGCGCTTGGCGAATTTCGCTGTTTCGCGGATGATGCGCACGTCGTCTTCGTCGGACCCCAGCACGAACATGCCGTGGATGCTGATGTCGTGCTCGTGAAATTTCTTGATGCTGGTTTTTATGTCCTCAAGCGTCTGGCCCTTCGAGTAGAGCTCGAGCGTTTTCGGATTGATCGACTCGAACCCGACGTACACCCCGCAACAGTTCGAGCGCTCCATCAGCTCCATCAGCTCTTCGTCCCTGGTCACATCGACGCGAACCTGCGCGGTCCATTCCGGCGTGATTCCTTCCTCGATCATCCGGCGCAGCAATTGTTTCGTGCGTTCTTTGTTGGCCGCGAAATTGTCGTCGTAGAAGAAGATAGTCCGGTCGGTGTAAGGGCGAAGGTCCTCCAGCACCTTCTCGGCAGAGCGGAAGCGGTACTTGCGGCCAAACATCGTGGTCACCGAACAGAACTTGCAGCTGAACGGGCAGCCGCGCGAGGTGACGATCGGAATGATCGGGTTGTACTTGAAAAAGCTGCGCGTGCCTGAGCCGAACCCTGCGATGAGCGACAGGTCCGGCGAGGGATGCTTATCGAGGTCCGGGCAAAGCGCGCGCGAGGGATTGTGGAAGACTCTCCCGTCAGCGTGGTACGACAGGCCGTCGACCGATCCGAAGGGGCGCTTGCCGTCGATCGCATCGAGCAGCTCAACGATGGCATCCTCCCCCTCGCCGCGGATCACGTAGTCGGCGTGCTCGAGCGCTTCGTCGGGAAGAAACATCGGATGCGCGCCGCCCATGACAACGGGCACCCCGCGCTCGCGCAAATCGTCGGCCATCGAGTACGCCCTGGGCGCGGTAGAGGTTATTGTCGAGATGCCGACGAGGTCGGCCGAATAGAGATCGGCTTTCTCGAGCCTGTGAATCTCCTCGACGTAGACTTTCACGTCATGCCCCAGCTCCTTGAGAATCGTTCCCAGAAAGACCGCTCCCAGCCGTGGCAGCGACCACTTGGAATATATGTGGAAGCCCGGAGCCTTGGGTTCCACGAAGATTATCTTTTTCACTTTATCCATGGTCCTCCATAACTAAGGAAAAATTAAGAAAAAGTCCGTGAATATTCACAGGAAAAGCTAAAACCATCATACATGAGATAAAGAATAAGGTCAACGTTTATTGCGCGGGGAATGTCTCCGGGTTCGGCGTGGTAAGTCGCGGCTGGGAATTGACGCATTGCGCGAGTGACCGGCGGCGCAGGCGACCCGCTTTTGCATGCCGAGATTCCCCGGGCGAAAGGCTGGAAAGACGTCGGAAAATTGCGCTTTTATCACGCTTTGACAAGCCGCCCGCATTGTGGTAAAGTGAGGCGGATACACCCGAATCCTCCAACCCGAACAGGTGAAACTCGAATGGCGAATACCAAATGGATAATTGTGACCGGAGGCGTGCTTTCGGGCCTGGGCAAGGGGGTCGTCTCGGCCTCGATCGGGCGGCTGCTCGTACCGACGCATAAGGTCGTCCCCGTTAAGTGCGACGGCTACCTCAACGTCGACCCCGGAACGATGAACCCGATCGAGCACGGGGAGGTCTTCGTCCTCGACGACGGCGGCGAGGTCGACCTCGATTTCGGTCACTACGAGCGGTTCCTCAACATACACTGCAAGTCCGAATGGAACCTCACTTCGGGCAAGATATTCCAGGCGCTCGTGGAAAAGGAGCGGCGGGGCGACTTTCTTGGCAAGACGGTCCAGGTCATCCCGCACGTCACGGGCGAGATACGCCAGCGCTTCAAGAAGATAGCCAAGAAAGAAAAGGCCGACGTGGTGCTTATCGAGATCGGCGGCACCGTCGGCGACATCGAGAACTTGTGGTTCCTCGAGGCCGTCCGCGAACTCAGCGCCGATCTCGATCCTAAAGACATAATTTTCGTGCACCTCGGGCTCGTGCCGTCGATCGACGAGATGGGCCAGCAAAAGACCAAACCCATGCAGCAGAGCATCATGTTTCTGCGCGAGCGGGGCCTGTTTCCGCACATCATCGTCGGCCGCTCGAAGGAGATGTTGACCGAAAGGACAAAGCTCAAGATTCACTGGCTTTGCAATGTGCCGCAGGCAAACGTAATAAGCGATCCCGACCTCGACCACGTTTACGAGCTACCCCTCGTGTTCGAGCAGGAGGGTCTGCGCCGTGTGCTCCGCAAGCAGCTTGGCATCAAGCTCCCCAACCGGCTCGCCGAATGGAAGACGCTGGTCAACCACATCAAGAACCCGAGGAAATCCATAACGATCGCCATCTGCGGCAAGTACACCGAGCTGGCCGACTCATACATCAGCATCGACGAGGCGCTCGTTCACAGCGCCGCCCACCTGAACTGCAAGGTGCAGAAAAAATGGGTGGAGACGACCGACATAGAGCGCGGCAAACTGAAAATCGAAAAGGCGCTGGGCGACGTGCAGGGCATAATAGTCGCAGGCGGATTCGGCGAGCGCGGCGCCGAGGGGAAGATCTCCGTCATCGAATACGCGCGCAAGAACAAGCTTCCGTTCCTCGGCCTCTGTTACGGGTTGCAGCTCGCCGTCGTCGAATACGCGCGCAACGTGTGCGGCCTCAAAGGGGCGAACAGCCGCGAGATAGATTCGGACACGCGCCACCCCGTGATCGACTACCTCCCCGAGCAGCTGGGCATCACGGACAAAGGCGGCACGATGCGCCTCGGCGGACACGACGTGATGATCAAGAAGGACACGCTCGCATACGAGCTTTATGGCAAAAAGACACGCAAACGTTTTCGCCACCGCAACGAGGTGAACCCGAAATACATCAAGCAGCTCGAAAAAGCCGGAATGATCTTCTCGGGCAAGGCGAGAGGGCAGGAGATAATGCAGGTGATCGAGCTGAAAGATCACCCGTTCTTCATGGCCAGCCAGTATCATCCCGAGCTTACCTCGACCCTCGACAGGCCCTCCAGGATGTTTTTCAAATTTGTTGAGACCGCCCTCAAGACCTCCAAGAAAAGTTAAGTGTGAGCCTGACTTTCGCTTTATATAACCGCAGACGCATGCGGATGTTTCTCACCGCAAAGCCTG
>CBFDAY010000337.1:0-3467 GCA_965602895.1 uncultured bacterium | reverse complement strand
GTCAAACCCAGGCGGCAGGAGCCGGTTGTCCTTGGCATAGGCGGCGGCGCGCAGAAAGCCGCTTCTTTCAACGCGTCCCCCGGGGGCCGACATATCTTTTGCGTTATCAGTGGTCATCCGTGCGGGCTGTGTCAAAAGCCGCTCCTGGGAAAAAACAATGGATACGCTCCGACCGCGCAGGCCCGGTCGCTGATATCGGTCAATCTATGCCGCCGTGGATCGGGTTCAATATGTTTCCTTCTTCTTCCACAACCCGCCGACATAGGCGTAAACGATCTCGCGCTTACTGGAATTGGAGAGGATGAAATGGACGTCCCTTTTGGCTTCCGCGGCCGTGGCGCGGCGTTGTGTCAGATATGTGTCCTCGGTGAAGCTGAGCGAGGCGATATAAGGAGTATCTAAGGAATTTGTGCGCCGCATGGATTGCCTTGCATCGACTCTTTCCTTGAAGGTTCGGTAAAAGCGCCCTCCGGACTGGTATACGTACGGCTTTACCTCGCGCTGATGATACTTGTTGAACTGCTTGATCTCCTTGTGGACGACCCTCCTGAGGCCCCAACGCGCGCCGGCTTCCCCGCCGCATCCGAGCGCTCCGACCAGGAAAACCGCCCCAATCACGGCCGTAAGAAGGCCGATAAACGCTTCTCTGCCTGCAAGCGTCGCCATCTTATTTTCCCTCGTCCCCGTTTACGCGAATCTCGATGGTTTCGTAATATCTGGTCTTCTTGAGCTTGAAAGTCCCGCTTTTTTCCGGAGAGCCTCCATAATGATCTCCTATGAATCCCAGACGGGCGGTACCGAAATCCACGATATTTTCGAAGGAGTCCCAGGCTTTGAAGTCGACGCGAACATTGCCGTTCCAATTCCTGGCGAAGACAATAAAAACGAGGTCGGGCCCTTTGACATACACGTCTTTGAAGCTCAGCATCCCGCTGCCGCTGCTCATGATAATCTTGGGTTGGGGAGCGGGTATATTCGTCATCTTGTCATATATGAAATAGGCCGCAAACGACACCAGAACGATGAGCGTTACCGAAAGGATGATGTTTTCCCTGTACCTGTATTTGCGGACACGTTCCAGCACCTCCAGGCGGCGCCATTCGTCCCCCTCGGCTTCTTCCTCCTCGTCCGCCGGCGCTCGCGCCTCGACTTCGATGTCTCCGTCCACAAGCTGCTGAACGAAGTCATCCGCGAGCGTTTCCTGCTCCTCCCGCGGCGCCCTTCGCCGAGCCCCGGAGGCGTCCTTTTCCTCGACGTGAATTTTCCCGAACCCGAATTCCTTGAGCTGGGCCTTGACCGCCTTGAGGCTGGCGCCCGCTGTTGTCCCGCGGACAGTGCGCCCGTTCTTGTCGACGCCTTCGTAGTCGAATTGCTTCATTATTCGATCAGATTCCCCACGTCGCCGGTACCGCGCTTCCGGCCGGTATGCGAGCACTGAGGATTATGGCGGAAACTCAATAGTGTCACAGATTTGCCCTGTTCGGTCCGGTACATTTCAATGATAACACAATCGATATGACCGGTCAACCGCCTGAAAAATGGACCTGGCCTATGCCCCGTATGCGTCGCACGGGAGGAGCCGCACCGACGCAACCAGCGCCCGGATTGATCAAATTCACCGGTATTCCCCTCGCATTTTAAGGCGCGGTCAGGCAAAGCGTCACGACCAGCGCATAACAAATAACAAATAAGCAACAGCGCGACAACTCTTCCCCTGCTCACTCTTATCTTCCCGCGTGTCCGGAATTCCCCGTCCGCGTCCGAAAGCTCGCAGCGCTTATCGCGAAATTACGGAACGCCACTCCCGTTGTCCGCGCCTTCCTGTACACCCGCTTTCCTCAGGAGAAATATGAAGCCGACGCAGCCGCAGCCGGCCAAAAGCAGCACGCCGCATGTTATCCATCGGTTCCCTATTGCAAGCTCGCCGATGTGCGCGATGAGCCAATCGTCGAGCAAGCTTCTTGCGAGTGTGCGCACGCGCGGCGGCAGAACTGCGACCCTGTCCCGAGCATGCCCCTTGTAGACGTCAACGACGGTTAGATAGGACGGAACCAGCTTCGAGCCGGAGCCGCCCCTCCCGTTGACGACGAACACCGTGCCGTTTCGCTCTTCGCGATGATAGCCATGCCAGTTGCCCGCGAACACGTGGTCGATACGGTGCTTCTCGAATATTTCATTGAACCGCCCATAAAGGTGGGCCACCGGCCCTCTGCCGTTGTGCCTCCAGTAGATCGGCTGGCCGTGCATGAACAGAAAAACGGGGCGATCCCGCCTGCCGTGTTTTTCCAGCACGTTTTCGAGCCAGTCACACTGCTCATCCGTAAATGGGGCAAGCGAGTTGTCGAGCAATACGAACAGGGATTCTCCGTATTTGAACCAGAGCTGTTTCGGCCCGAAATATTTCCCGAACAGATCGCCGTGATCTCCTCCGACATCATGGTTTCCGGGCACGACAAACATAGGGAGCCTTAGTCCGCTGCGGGCCAATGCGTCCAAGAGGAGCTTGTAATGACCCGGATCGGGATCTATCGAGATATCGCCCGTCTGGATGATGAAGTCCACGCGCTCTTCATCTTCCATAATTTTGATAAGCCCCGGCAGACGAGCCGTTCCGATCTGGACGTCGCCTAACACCGCAAATCTGAATCCGTGTTGCGGCTCAGGCAGGGCGCGTATTTTTTGCAGGCACCGGTCGTTGTGAATCCATTCGAACGATTCCATCTCCTCGGCTGTGATCTGCGCCCGATGCGCCATCCAGAGGCCGGCAAAAACCAACACCACGGTGGCTCCGCAGATTACCGCCAGGACGGTCGCAAGTCCGAATTTGAATTTGCTCATGGATCCTTAGGCGCGTAGCGCCCGCGATAAGAGCGCTAACCCGACGCGGCAGGAGGATGCGCTATGACACAAATAATGTCGCGGCTGCCGATTCGGACACGAGTGAACTCTTTGATTTCGAGACCATACACGGAAGCAATTTCTTCCAATGTTCTCCTTTCCTTTTGCTGCAGGATGAGGAAGACCCTCGGCGAGCGCTCCAGCGCCTCGCCCAGCTGCTCGCCAGAATCGAGATACGGGATGGTCCGATGCAGGTAGTAATGGATGTTGGGCCTATAAAACTTGTAGAAACGCAGGGCGTCGTCCTCTTCCATCTCGTCGAGAACTTTCTCGCAGAAGGGCCTCGCCGACTTGTACTTGTCAGCGACCGGCCCGATGTATCCGAAGAGAATGGACACGACAAGGACCGTGACCACCGCAACGCAGGCGAGCGCTACGCTCGGAGGACGGCTGAGGCATTGGCGAACGAGAATCGCCAGGCAGACACCGGCTGCAAAAACCGCAATCAGCGCCGTCGAAAGATGCTCCGGCGCTTTCAAGTATGCGCCGACAACGAGCGCCACGAGACCGCCGATGGAAATCAGCGCCAGGGCCAGGAGCGGAATCGAGAACGCAATGCGCCTTTTAAG
>CBFDAY010000336.1:0-3473 GCA_965602895.1 uncultured bacterium | reverse complement strand
CCGCCTAGCGGGTGAGGATGCTCGCAATGACCCTTGGGATAGGCCTACGGCTATCCTTTTTCGTGCAATTCGTGTAATTCGTGGTCTGGGTTCTTTTCTGCGCCTTGATGCCTTTGTGGTTGATAAAGAGATTCTTCGCTCTGCTCAGAATGACGTGGGGGATAGGCTTGGCCGAGAGGTAAATTCGGACGAACACGAGGTTCACCCCTACAATCTTCTACTGTTTGTGCATCACCGTTCATCGCAGGAACCGAATTTATTCTGCTCGCGCAATCCGTGTTGACACGCTGCGGCATATTTTGCTATCATTCCAACACAATCGACCGATTTTGGAGAGGTGTCCGAGAGGCCGAAGGAGCACGCTTGGAAAGCGTGTATAGGGGTAACTCTATCGAGGGTTCGAATCCCTCCCTCTCCGCTGTTTTTTGAACAATCTTCCGCACATTGCGCCCGCCAAGTCTTCCGATCAAAGGGTCCGTATTGGAAACCACGGCAGATGACATAATCAAGAGATTGAAGTCGCCGGCCGATCCCGAGGCGGTCGAGAGGATGGCGCGGTACGTCAAAAACCGCCCCACCGAGCGACGCCGCCAAAATGTCCACCCTGATGATTCCGCTTGCCTATTGGACAGAATGTGCCCATATTTAGTATCGTAAAGGCGCGAGCGGCCGCGCGGAGCATATTCCCGGCGCATCTGCGCATAACCTGGATTGGACTCAGCTTCGCACGCAAGCCGACCGCGCTCCCATCACGGGGATCATTCCGAATTCATTTACAAGAGGGAGGCGACAAAAGTGAGCGCAATGAACGAAGCGAAGGTCGTTGACGGCGTCTATTGGGTAGGCGTCGTGGACTGGAACGTCAGGCATTTTCACGGGTACACCTACACCACCCCGCACGGCACGAGCTACAACTCTTATCTTGTCAAGGACGAAAAGATCGCCCTTGTCGATGCCGTACACGCCGCTTTCACGAACGAGATGATGGAGAGGATTCGCGCCATCACCGATCCTCGAAAGATCGACTACGTGGTGGCCAATCACGTCGAGCCCGATCACACCGGCGCGCTGGCCGAGTTGCTCTCCGTGGCGAAGAACGCGACGCTCGTCTGCAACGAGCGCTGCAAGCAGGGGCTCCAGGAGTATTATTCCGGCGACTGGAACTACAAGATAGTCAAAACGGGCGACAGCATAAAGCTGGGAAGCAAAACCCTCACTTTCCTTGAGGCGCCTATGCTTCACTGGCCCGACAGCATGTTTACCTATATTCCCGAAGACGAGCTGCTGCTTCCCAACGACGGTTTCGGCCAGCACCTGGCCACCACCGAACGGTTCGTCGAAGACTACGACGAAGCACTGGTGATGCTGGAAGCCGCGAAGTACTACGCGAACATCCTCATGCCCATGTCGGCGCTCGTCATAAAGAAGATACAAGAGGTGCAGAAGCTGAACCTGAGCATCAAGATGATCGCCCCGAGCCATGGGCTCATCTGGCGCGAGCCCGAGAAGATACTGAACGCCTATATGCGGTGGGCCGGCGGAGAGGCCGAACAGGCGGTGCTCGTGGCTTACGACACGATGTGGACCGCCACCGAGAAGATGGCCCTCTCCATCGTGGAAGGCATCGCGTCGGAAGGCGTGCAGGCTCGCCTTTATCAAATGGCGGTCTCCGACAGCAGCGATGCCGTCCGCGACTGCATGCTCATGAAGGGAATCGTAGTCGGCTCATCCACCATCAACCGGGGAATGCTTCCTTCGCTGTCACCGTTCCTCGAAGACCTCAAGGGACTCAAACCAAAGAAAAAGATCGGCGCGGCGTTCGGGTCGTACGGCTGGAGCGGCGGCGGCGCGGAATCGGTCGAAAAGGCGCTGAGCGAAGCCGGAGTCGAAATCATAGCGGAACCGCTGACGGTCAAATATATGCCGACCGCCGAGGACCTGCACAGATGCTTCGAGTTCGGGCAGGAAATCGCGCGCAAGGTTAAAGGCTAAAACCTCTTGTCCGCAATAAAATCCGGGTATTGCGCGGGGCTGGACGGCGCCCATCGGGAACGCATTCCATGAAGCATGAGGAATACATGAAGATCGCCTTGCGCGAGGCGCAGAAAGCTTTCGACATCGAGGAAGTTCCCGTCGGCGCCGTAATCGTTCATGAGGGCGAGATAATCGCCAAGGCCCACAACCAGCGGGAGCTGCTTCGCGATCCGACGGCCCACGCCGAGATGATTGCAATAACGCAGGCGGCCTCGCATCTGGGAAGCTGGCGGCTCGAGGACGTCACGATGTATGTGACGCTCGAGCCGTGCGCCATGTGCGGCGGCGCGATGGTGCTGGCGAGAATACCACGGCTTGTTTTCGGCGCATGGGATCCCAAGGCGGGCGCCGCCGGCTCGGTAATCGATGTCGTTCAACACTCCATGCTCAACCATCGCGTAGAGGTAACGGCAGGCGTGATGGAGAACGAGTGTGGCGCTATTCTTCGGGAGTTCTTTGCTCGTCTGAGAGGGCGGGGCTACTAGCTTCGGGGAATACGTCAATCGGTGTATCGGCCGGGGCCTCGGTCTCGCTCAGCGTCTGTATCTTTTGCTTGACCGTCTCGTCCGAGGGATCGAGCGCAAGCGAGCGCTCCCACTGCTCGCGCGCCTTTTCGCGATGCCCGAACCTGAGGTAAATGTCGCCGAGATGGTCGCGAACCACGGGATCGTCTCCATCGATGTTATCGAGGGCCTTCTCAAGATACTCGAGCGCCTTCTCGTAGTCGCCCACATGGTAGTAGACCCACCCGAGGCTGTCCAGAAAGGCGCCGTTGTCGGGATCGATCTCGAGGGCGCGCAAAATCAACTGCTCGGCCTCTTCCAGATTTTCCCCCCTCTCGGCAAACATATAGCCGAGATAATTTAGCGCGTTCGCGTTTTCGGGGTCCATCTCGATGACTTTCCTGAACTGTTCGACCGACTCCTCGAAGTGGTCCTGCTCCTCGTAAAGAACCCCCAGGCGGAAATGGGCGAACTTGCTCTCCGAATTGATTTCCACCGCCTTTTCAAATGCCTCTATCGCCTTTTCGGTCTCTTCCTGCTGATGATAGGCCGTGCCGAGAAGCAGGTAAACGGCCTCGTTTTGTGCGCCGAGACCTATCGCCTTTTCAAGCACGTTCACAACCATGCCGGGCATGTTTTTCTCGCCATAAAGAAGTCCCAGCTTCAGGTACGCCTTCAGTGCCTCATCGTCGATGACTGTGACATGTATGAAGTGCTCCAGCGCCCTGTCGAGGTCGCCCATCTCCTGGTAGACCGCCCCAAGAAGGTAATGGGTTGTGGCATCCTCGGGATCCTTCGCTATGGCCAGTTCAAACTGTTCCTTGGCCTTTTCGAAATCGCCCTTGCGAAAATAAAGCAGCGCCAGCGCCTTCCTGAAATTGACCATATTCGGCCTCTGGCGCGCCAAGACCTCGTATTGCTCGATGGCCTTGTCCC
>CBFDAY010000335.1:0-3479 GCA_965602895.1 uncultured bacterium | reverse complement strand
TATAGTTTCCCGTGCGCCGTGCGCGAGATTATCTCGTCCTGGATAGCTCTTCCGAGCGTCGCGAAGTACGCGTTGTAACCGGTGACGCGCACGAGCAGGTTCTGGTATTTCTCCGGCTCGGCCTGCGCCGCCAGAAGCGTGTCCTTGTCGATGACGTTTATCTGGATCGACGTGCCGCCAAGCTCTCCGTATGCGCGCAGCAGCGCCGCGAGCCGGTCGAGCTGGTCCTCGCCCTCGAGAACGGACGGATTGAGCGTAATCGTGTAGGAGGCTCCGCGCGGGTTCACGTCGAACCCGTAGCGCGTGACCGACTTCATCGCGGCGGTCGGCCCGAGCATGTCGCGACCTTGGACTGGCGCTACCGCGTTGGAGAGATGCTCGCCCTTGCGGCGGCCGTCGGGCGTTGCGGCCGTGTGCTCGGCAAAGGCGATGAAGTAGTTCCACGAAAGATAACCGGCCGTGAAACGCCTGCCCGTTTCGGGAGAGACATGCTCGCTTACCATTTGCGACCAATAGCGGGAAAGCTCGCGGCCTATCTCGTCGACGTAGTCGTCGTCGTTCCCGAACTTGGGCGCGCGATTAATGAGCATCTGCCGCAGCGGCTCATTGCCCTCGAAATCCTCCTTGAGCGCCTTAACCAAGTCGGCCATTGAAACGGACTCATCTTCGAAAACCAGCTTCTTGACGGCGGCCACCGAATCGGCCAGCGTCGAGATGCTGCATCCCTCAATCGTGATGAAATTGTACTTGGCGCCGCCTTGCCGGACGTCTTTCGCGCTGTCCAGGCATCCGCCAATGTGTGAGGACAGATACGGCGCCGGCACGAACCTGGCCCTGAGCGCATCGAATGCGCAGTAGATGTCTATCGTCTGCAGCAGGATGTCCTTGAGCTGCGTCTTGACTGCGGCGAGGAATTGCTCGTAGTTCTTGAAGCTCGTCGGATCGCCGGTATCGGGACCGATCCGATCGTCCGTGACCATGCATTTGCCGTCGTTGAGCGCAAGCTCGACGGCCTTGGCCAGGTTCACGTTCACGTCGACGGTGCCCGAGAGGTCGTTGCCGTGCGAGGTGTTCTCAAGGCAGCCGACGATGCCGTAGTCCAGCGCCTCCTCGCGAGAGACGCCCTCTTTTTCAAGGGCCATGATGCTTATCTTGTCGAAGTTGAGCAGGAACGGCGACCCCTGCGAATTGGATATCATCTCACACAGGCGGCGCATCAGCTTATCGGGCGTCTTCGCATGAATCCTGATCGAGCGCTTGGGCTCGAGCATGTTCATTTCCTCGATGACATCGAGCATCAGATACGTGAGATCGTTGGTGACGTCCTCACCGTCGGCGCCGCAGCCGCCGAGCGTGATCAGTTGGCCGAAGCCCGAGTTGATGCCCTGCTTGCCGCCGACGTAGTAGCGGTCGTACGCGTAGTTGTGCTTGACCCAGAAGCTCTGGAGGATCTCCTTCGCCTGCTCGCGCGAGAGCTTGCCCGAGCCGACGTCGCCCTCGTAGTGCCGAAACATGTACTGGTCGAACCGGCCGTACGAAAGCCCCGCGCCCGGATAGCTCTCGGCTATCATGTCGATCATGTGCGTGAACCACACCGCCTGCACCGCCTCGTGAAACCCCTGCGGAGGATGATACGGAACGCGATCGCAAATTTCGGCGATCTCCAAAAGCTCCTGCCTGCGCTCGTATGATTCTTCCCTTTCGGCAAGTCTCCGCGCCTCTTTGGCATACCGCGCCGTGAACGCGCGGACGGCGTCGCAGCAGATGATTACGGCGCGATAGAACGCGCGCCGCTCGTCGTCGGTCTCCGCGACCAGCTTGTGCTCGGTCTCCTCTTTGATTCCGCCGAAGCCGACGCGGAGTACCTTGGGAAAATCCTGGATTATGTGCGCGGGCACGGGGCCGCAGTTGCTGACGCCGTGCTGGATCAGCCATTCGATTCGTTCCCCTTCCCGCCCCTCTATCTCATGATATTCCTTTGTCTCCTCCTCGTTGAGGCAATTCGACATCGTTACGTTGAAATGCCCGCCGCCGATGAGTTCGCCCTCCAGGATGTCGACGGGAATCCGCCGCAGAACCTGCTCGAAAAAGAGCGCGCGCCTGACGATGAGCGGCTCGCTCCAGAAGTCCTCGGGCAGCGTGATTTCCTCGGCGAGCGCGAGCAGACTGTCCGCCACGGCCTTCATGAACATGAGCGTTTCGGGAACGATGTAGTCCTCGTGCCGCCGATAGACGACGTCGTATGGCGTTCCCGTCGTGTAGGAGAGCACTTCGTTGCGGAATGCGCGGTTCTCCCAGTCGAAATACTCATCGCGCAGCCTTTTGATGCGCGGACTCAGCCCGGCCGACGGCCCCCAGATTTTCGTCTCTTCCATGGGTTATGAATCCTCCGTGAAATGGATCAATTTCTGTGCAGGCGCATGTATTTGCCCGTGTATGGGCGCGAGAACAATCCAATTATAGCAGAACTCAGGGCTGAATGCATCAGAAGGCGCGGCTCCCGATTCTCCTTTTATTGAAAGAAAGCGGCACAGTTCAAATGCCGAGCAGCAGCTTGGCGGTGCCGAAATAGATGAGGAGGCCGGTGATGTCGACCGTGGTGGTCAGGGCGGGGCTGGCAACGAGGGCGGGGTCGAGCTTCATCTTCGACGCGGCGAGCGGCAGCATAGCGCCTATCAGGGTGGACGAAATGACCTGGATACCGAGCGCGAGCCCCACGACCGTGGCAACCTCGAACATCGAAAATCCGCTCACTGCTTCGTCTCCCGAAGACAGCACGAAAATGCGGAACAACGCTACGACCACCAGGACGGCGCTCAGCATTATGCTGATCCGCAACTCCTTCCACAACACGCGCACCACGTCGGCGGCGCTTATCTGCTCGAGCGCGATAGCGCGTATCACGACCGTCGCTGACTGCGAGCCCGTGTTGCCGCCGGTGGCGACGAGCATGGGCATGAAGAATGCGAGGATAAGCATCGTGCCGAGCGTGTCGGCGAACGACTGGAAGATATACCCCGAGACGAAGCTGAGGGCGGCGAGAGCTACGATCCACACGGCGCGCCTGCGGAAGTGTACTATGGATGGTATCGAGAGGTAATCATCCTCCTGGACCGCGCCGGTCAGTCCCATGAATTTCTCCATGTCCTCGGTCTGCTCTTCGCGAATGATGTCGAAAGCGTCGTCGTGCGTAACGATGCCCACCATGCCTTCATTGCCGTTTATGACGGGAATGGCGAGCAAATCATATTTCTCGATTTTGCGCGCCACCTCTTCCTGGTCCTCATCGACGCGCGCGAAAACGACATCGGTGTGCATCATATCTTTGACAAGCCGGAACGGCGGCGAGAGTATGAGATCCTTGAGCGACACAAAGCCTGCGAGCCGCCTTCGCTCGTCGAGCGCGTAGGCATAGTAAATGGTTTCAGCGTCGGGCGCTTCGAGCCGCAGCCGCTCTATGGCTTCGGCGACCGTGAGTT
>CBFDAY010000334.1:0-3492 GCA_965602895.1 uncultured bacterium | reverse complement strand
AAGTCAACTTCCCTGCGGACGTCGAATTCGGTGCGCTGGTCGAGGTCCATTATTTCTCTCAGAATCTCCTCTGCCGTCTCTTTGTCGAGAGGCTCAAAGCTCGGCAGAGTCTGTATATCGCCGAAAAGACGTATCATTGGCGGCATTCCGACAAGGATATGCACGTCCGACGCCTTCATCTCAAGGGCGGTTTTCAGTATTGCTTTCAGGTCAGCCATTTCAAATTATCCGGTCGCGCAAGTTCTTCCATGCCAAATGCTTGGGGGAAAGGCGGCATCCGCGCTCGCAGACCGATCGGGCCCGCCGAGCCGGGAGTCGAATGTGACGCCTAATTATAATGCGAACCGGACATCGCTGTCAATTTGCCGAGGCTGCGGGACGGGGTTTTTCCTAAACTCTAAGCCCGGCGCGGAGCAGGCGGTTCCGGGCGAAGATTGAAATGACCGCAGGTCGGCCTAAAAGTCCAGATCGCTTGCGGCGGGGATGCCGCCCGCGCTCTTGGCCGATGCGACCGCGTCGATGATTGCAAGCGACATCGCCCGGGCCGCGGCGGAACCGACGACCGAAACGGGGACGCGCAGGTTTGACTCGACGCTGCTCAGCGCGAAGACGATGTCGCCGTCGAAAGAGGTGTGCGCGGGAGTAATGGCGCGAGTTATCCCGCTGCTCGCCATCTGGGCAAGCTTGTTCGTTTCCTCCTTGCCCAGACGCGCGTTTGTGGCAACCAGTCCTATCACGGTGTTGGAAAGGCTCCACACGGTAGCCGACAGATCGCCGGCGAAAAGTTTTTCCGAATCCGCAAAGCCGGTTCCGTCGGGATTTCTCGTTCCGGCGATTATCCTTCCGTCGGCGGGATCGCGCACGTCGCCGAGGGCGTTGACGGCGACAATTGCGCCGACCCTGACTCCACCGTGCACCTCCAGGCATACCGTGCCGAGGCCGGCCTTCATCGCATAGGCTGGTCCGCGCGCTTTGCCGATGCTCGCGCCGGTTCCCGCTCCGACATTGCCGCGGTCGAACGCGCCGGCCACTGCGTCGTTGCATGCGCGATAGCCCATCTCCGCGTCGGGACGCGCATCCGGATCGCCCAGGCCCAGGTCCATCAGAATCGCGGCCGGCACGATCGGCACGCGCGCAATCTTCAGGTCGAATCCTCGGCCGTGTTCCTCGAGGTATCGCATCACGCCGGAGGCGGCGTCGAGCCCGTAGGCGCTTCCGCCGGAAAGCAGGACGGCATGGACCTGCTGAATCAGGTGGGTCGGTCGAAGAAGCTCGATCTCGCGAGTGCCGGTGGCGGAACCGCGAACGTCAACACCGCTTATCATCTCGGTGTCGCAAAGGATCACGGTGCAGCCCGTCAGGCCGACGGAATCGGTTGAATGGCCGACTCGCAGGCCGCCGACATCGGTAAGGTAAGAAGGAGAGCCCATATCACGAATCGTTCATGCGTGTCCTGGAGATAACCTTAGATTCTTTTCCCCGGGGGACCGGCAGCGTCCGACACCATCCCAAAGGGCGCATCAATTGAGAAGCTCGAAGATCTTAACCATGCCCTCCTTGTTCGGCATTACCTGGAAATGAATGCCGCCGGTGTCTTTGGATATCTTCTTGAGAATCGGAGGACACTGTTCGCGGCCGATAAAGATGGAGTGGATGGCGATGCCGAGTTTCTTGGCCTGATCGAGTTCCTCCCTTACTTCTTTGTCGCCGCTGGTCGGCATTCCGTCGGTCAGGAAGATGACATGCTGGCGCCCGCCGCGAATCTGTCCGAACTCTTTCAGGGCGTCATCGAGCGCGTTCTGATAGTCGGTAAAGCCGGAGCACTGAGTCTCCATGCTTTTCTGCACCAGCGGCTCGTAGTTGCGGGTGAAGAAGTGCCCGCCGTCGAGATATTTATAGGATTGGTGGTTGAACTCGATGTAGCCGACCGCCATCCGGCTGCGCTTGGCCATCTCGACCAGCCCTATGACGACCATGGACACCCACAGTGAGGATTTGCCGGTCATCGACTGGCTGATGTCGCGTATGACGGCAAGGCGCCCGCCGCGTTCCTTTCGCGTGCGGCGGAACACGCGCGGCGTGGCGGGATTCACATCTTCGATCCAGACGGAACTCTCGCTCGGGTCGGAATCGAAGAAGTCCTCGAGCGTGCGCATTGAGCGATACTGTTTGGGAACACCGCCGTAGACCTCTTTCTTGGAGGCGATGCTGCGCTGGACCTCGCCTTCGATGACCTTGAGGATGAGGTCGAGATCGTCTATTTTTTCCTTGTTGATGGCCGAGGAGTCGTCTTTGCGCTGACCCTCTTTCTTGATCTTCTCGTAATGGACTTCTTTGCGGTATGGAGAGAGTTCGTCGGACTCCTCATCGGCGGGGGAAACCTCGGTCTCGACCGATTCCTCCCCCTCCTCGCTGCGGTCCGATTCTTCGGAGGACTGCTCGGGCTGGCCGTCCTCGTTCATTTCATCGTTTTTTTTTTGCTCGGCCTCCTCGATGAGGTCCTCGACCTTCTCGTGGACTTCGGGCGGCACACGGAAGGTCGTCATGTATTTGAGAACGATCAGGTCGCTCGGCTCAACTACCCATCTCTGCTCGAGGATGGCCTTGGCCTTGAGTATTTTAACGGCCTTCACCAGGAACGTCCGGTCGGTTATGAGCGAGTTGTTGTCGTTGAGATCGAAGCGGGTCATGAGATCGGAGACGAAACCGATCAGCATCTCCTTGACCGTTTCGGGCAGCTCCACCTTCAGCAAAACATCCTTGTTCGCCTTCAGGTTGTCCGACGGCGCGGGCTCTATCTCGGCATCGTCGAAGTTGTGGGTGGCGTAAAAGTCGATGACCTGCTTGGCCATGTCCCAATGGTTCTTCTGTATCAGCCCCACGACGTGAAGCTGGAGGGTAAACCTGTCGAGGTTCGCAAGATCGAGCGGCTCGTTGTAATAGTCGTCGCGCGCGGGATTGCCCGTGGCGATCGTGGTGAGCAGCGGGATGCGCTCCTTGCCGAACTTGCGCTCGTTGAGCACGCGCAAGAGCACATTGAGCGCCTCGCCGGGGGCGCGCGAGATGTCGTCGAGCACGCAGATGTCGGCGGTCAGGATGCGGCCGCGGACTATGTCCTGCTTAATCACTTCGGATTGCTCTTCGCGCTCGCGGTGTATGACGTAGTCGCCCACCAGTTCCGAGAGCCGAGTGTCGCGATTGAGCTGATAAAAGAAGAACTCAAGGTTCGCAGCCTTTGCGGCGATCTCGGCGAGCATCGTCTTTGCGGTGCCTGGAGGGCCTTCCACGTACACGTGTTCTCGGGCTATGAGGCCCAGCAGGATCGCCTCCTTGATGTCATCGTGCCCGATGACGTAGCGATCCATGCATTTCATGATATGGTTAAGAGTTTTATGCAGTTGTTCCATTACTTGACAACCCGGTCTTTCCTGTTGTTGGAAGCAATTACTCGAGGAATATCAACATGTTAATTCTATCACGCGGTCGCGCATA
>CBFDAY010000333.1:0-3496 GCA_965602895.1 uncultured bacterium | reverse complement strand
ACGCCGGTGAGGCCGACGCCGATATGAAGGTTGCCGAGCTGTTCGCCGACGCCCAGCTCTTCGTGCAGGATGTGCTTGTCAAGGTGCGGGGTGAGCGCCCTTGCCGTCTCCGGCGAGCCCATGTCCTGCTTCAATGTCTCGATCGTCTCTTGCTGTTGCTTGATCTGATCTCCTTGCTGCCTTACCAGCTCCTGGAGCTGCTGCACGGTCTGGTTGAGCTTTCCGACCTGCTCCTCCAGGGTGTCCGCATAGCCCGGGGCAGCCATCAGCATCGCCGCCAATAAGGCCGCCGCCGTTACAAACCCCTTTGTGTGTCGTTTCATCGATTTCCCCTTTCCATATGAGTTTTGCGCTCCGGGGGCAACCTCCGATATTGCGCCGAGTACCGCTCATGAGAGCGTATCCGAAGCCTTTTTGCCTCTGCACAAAGACACAACTCTACCTCCACGCCCCAAAAAAAATACGGAGGGGCGGCGTCCGCTTCGTGCCGACGCGCCGACCTCCGTGGTCAATTTTCTGAAATTTGTTCCTCGAATCGATCGGGCCGTCATGGCCCGGATTGTTATATTTTCTCGAGGATGATCTTATGATCCATCAGGCGAAGCTCTACTATGCGAGCGCTCACGGTTTTCTGTTCGCCGAAAACGCTCCTTAGATACACGCTGTCGCCCTCAGGACGCAAAAGATCCACGTCTTCGAGGAGCATGGACTCTTTTCCGTCCTGTATGATGTAGGCGTTTGACTCACACATTTCATCGTTCCTTTGTCAGTGAGACCACCCGTTGGGCAAGCTCCTCAATCAAATGAGGAATCGGCTCGTCCCTCAGGCCGACCACCTCGACGCCGGGCGATTTCAGCGGCATCACGATCTTGCGCGCCGGACTCTGCATGATCGCCTCGACCATGGCAGGCGTCATCTCGCCGAGCATCGAATGCGGCTGCATTATCGCAAGCCCACCCGCGATAATGTCCAGACGCGGCGCGGTGTGTCTTATTGCATTTTCTCCCGAGGCCCCCTTGTTGGCCCCGGCCTTCATCATGTTGGCGGTGGCGATAGCGTTTGTCCCGAGCGCGATAATCTCGGCATCCTCGGGCAAAACGCCGCGGAGACACTCTACCACGTGCGCCCCGATTCCTCCGCCCTGTCCGTCCACCACGCCGATAATCACGTTCACATCCGATTCATATTTTGACGGGATTACACCCGAAGCATACCAGAATCGAGGCGGTTAGTCAAGAAGACGACGGGAGGAAAACGGCGCCAGGCGACTGCTCTTGCGCCGGCGCATGGTTGAAAAAAGACAGGAATTCACCTCCAGAATAGGCCTCTTTGGCGTTTGAAACGCCGTCGAGGACGCGCAAACGGATTTCACCGCCGCGTCCGCCGCGGACCTCGTTGAAAAAGGTATGCGCATCTGCTATAATTTTGGCGAGCGAAAACGCAAAAACTCGTCGGAAAGGGCTAAGGTATGTCCGGACATTCAAAGTGGAGCAAGATCAAGCATGGAAAGGCGCGCGAGGACGTCAAGCGCGGTAAGATATTCTCGAAACTCATACGCGAGATCATGGTCTGCGCGCGCGACGGCGGCGGCGACCCATCGTTCAACCCGCGCCTGAGAACTCTTATTGCCACGGCCAAGACGGCCAACATGCCCAACGACAACATCGACCGCGCGATCAAGAAGGGAACCGGCGAGCTCGGCGGTGTCTCGTTCGATGAGGTGACTTATGAGGGCTATGGGCCCGGCGGCGTCGCGATCATGGTTGACGTGCTCACCGACAACAAGAACCGCACGGTCGCGGATATCCGCCACATAATGGGCAGATACAACGGCAGCCTCGGCGAGAGCGGCTGCGTCGCCTGGAACTTCGATAAGAAGGGAATGATAATGGTGGACGCCGCCGAGGCGTCGGAGGACGCTTTGCTCGACGCCGCGCTCGAGGCGGGCGCCGAAGATATTGCGAGGGAAGGCGACACGTTCGAGGTGGTCACCGCGCCCAACGATGTCATGGATGTAAAGGAGGCGCTCGAAGCGCAGGGCATCACCGTTGCGACCGCCGAGATAACCATGCTTCCCAAGAACACCGTCGGCGTCGACGACAAAACCGCTGAGTCGTTGCTGAAGCTTATGGACGCGCTTGAAGATCAGGACGACGTCCAGCATGTGTATTCCAATTTCGATATTTCCGAAGAAGCGATGGCCAGGATCGGAGGCTGAACGGCATCTCCAAAAACGGCGGCAGATCGATCATCCGCGATGAGGCCGCGCCCGTGGACAGGATTATGGGCGTCGATCCCGGCCTCTCGGCCACCGGCTACGGAATAATCGCGGGCTCGGGAGCAAAGCCGTCCATCGTCGAGGCCGGGGTGATCCGAACTCGCGACAAGGACACCCTCGAAAAGAGGCTTCTTGAAATCCACCGCGGTATCGCCGAGGTCCTCCGCGAGTTTGCGCCCGACGTGGTCATCGTAGAGGAACTCTACAGCAAGTACGCTCATCCCCGAACGGCCATCCTGATGGGCCATGCGCGCGGGGTCATATACGTCGCGGCCGCAGAGCAGGGGACCCCGGTGGTGAGCTACGCCGCCACCCGGATAAAGAATTCGGTCGCCGGCCACGGGAGTGCCGGAAAAGAGCAAATTCAGCGGATGGTACAGCACACATTCGGGCTGAGCAGCGTGCCCAGTCCCCCCGACGTGGCCGACGCGCTTGCGGTCGCGCTTTGCCATCACAATGTGCTCAGGCACGGGCATAAAGGGCTTTCCGCCGCGAAACCGGGCAAATGATCTCCAGGATAACGGGCAAAATCATACACCTGCGCGAAGACAGGGTGACGGTCGAGCACGACTGCATCGCCTACGACCTGTTGATCCCCGGCGGCATAATCCACCGGCTGAGGCAGATGCGCGGGAAGGAAGTCACGTTCTACACGTTCCACTATCTCGAAGGCGGGATGGGCGGATCGAACGCGATTCCCCGGCTCGCCGGCTTTCTCAACGATATCGACCGCGAATTTTTCGAAAGGCTGATAACCGTACAGGGCATGGGCATCAAGGTGGCCCTCAAGGCGCTCTCGGCGCCCGTGCAGTCGATCGCGCGCGCGATAGAGACCAAAGACGTTTCCGCGCTGGTCTCGCTGCCGGGGGTGGGCAGGCGCACCGCGGATAAGATCATCGCCGAACTCAACGGCAAGCTGGCCAAGTTTGCGCTCATCCGTGATGAAAAAGAACTCCCGCCGCCCGAGCAGGAGCCGGACTTCAAGGACGAGGTCATAGAAGTCCTCATGCAGCTCGGATACGGCGGCGAGGAATCGGAAATTCTGCTCCGGCAGGGTCTTTCCGGGGAGGCGAAGGTCGAGTCGGCCGAGGAACTCATCCGCGAGATTTTCAAGCAGCAGCGGGGCGGAGCCGGCGAGTCGCCGGGGACATGAGATGCTACGCATCGCGGCCAGTGGCCGCTGACATGGGATACTCCGTATCCCTTTATTCGCCAAT
>CBFDAY010000332.1:0-3506 GCA_965602895.1 uncultured bacterium | reverse complement strand
CTAGATTATCGCGGTTATCTTGCACTCGTCGCGGTCGGTCTGGAGCAGCTTGAGGTTTTCGGGTACTTCCTCTAATTGAATTTTCTTGGTGACGAGTCGCGTCATGTCCATTCCGGCGGCCATCGAGCTTATCACTCGCGGGAAAGTGCCGTGCCCGGAATGCCCCTGAGAGCCTACGATAGAAGCGCGCCTCACCTGGAACACCTCGCCCGTTACCGGAATCTTCGCGTCGGCCCTCGCCACGATGACAACCGTGCTGTTGAGCGTGCGTCCGCGCCAGATGGCGTCCTCTATCCCCGGCCACACGGCCTCGGGCAGGCCCGTCGCCTCCAGATAGAGTTTTGCGCCCATCCCGTTCGTTATATCGAGCAGCCTCTCGGCGAAATCCTCCTTCAGAGGATTGATGGTTGCCGTCGCGCCCATCTCTTTTCCCAAAGAGGCTCGATTTGCGGAGGGTTCCGACAATATGACGTGTGACGCTCCCGCTCGTTTGAGGATCGCGACAGCGGCCAGGCCTATCGGGCCGCCGCCGAGAATCGCGACGCTGTCGCCCGGCCTTATCCCGCCGCCCCGCTCGATCACGGCGGTGTAAGCTACCGAAGTCGGCTCGACCAGGCTTCCGGCCAGGAAAAGATCTTCGCTGGAATACCGATCCCTCAAGGACTCCAGGCTCCAGCAGTACTTCGCTTTCAGCTTGACGTAGGGGGCAAACGATCCGTCGCAGGAGAACCCTATCTCTTCGAGCGCCTCGCAGTGGTTGGGATAGCCGGCGGCGCAGGGGCGGCACCGGCCGCACCAGAACATCTCCTCGGCGCACACGGCCTCGCCCTTCTGAAAAGGCTTGCCCGTTCGCTTGTCGTACGCCTCGGCGCCCGCCTCGACGATTGTGCCGGCAAACTCGTGGCCGAGCGTCACGGGGAACGCCGTCAGCCCGGGATAAAAGATGTATCCGTCCGAGCCGGCCTGGGCCATGTGCACGTCGCTTCCGCATATGCCGCAGGTCTTGACCTCAACCAGCACCTCGTCGTCGCCGACGCCCGGCTCGGCGACGTCCTCTATCTCAACCTGCGGGTTGCGCCACACCCTGCTGCCGAGATATGTGAGCTTGCCATCGATGTCCTTTGGACCAAGCGCAAAGTCTTCCCTGGGCGCCCACTCGGCTTTGAGTCTGACAGCCTTCATCCTGCCTCCTCATGATTTTGGATCGACAAGAACCTTTATCGCCTCGCCGCTCCGCATCGTTTCTATCGCTTCTTGAATGTCATCGAGCTTGAACCGGTGAGTCACAAGTTTTCGCAGATTCAGACGCCCGCTCTCGAGCAGCGATACGGTTTCGGGAAAAGTATCGTTTGCGATAAAGCTTCCGGCAATCTCGATCTCGTTGCGCGTTATGTCGTTCTGCCGCACTTCGGCCACGGCCTTGCTGTTCATGCCGAACAAAAGCACGCGGCCGCCTTTTCTGACCAATGCTATTGCTTCGGCCATCAATACGCCGACGGCGTCGACAACCATATCGGCGCCGATGCCGGTGGCCGCACGGACCGCTTCTTCAAGGTTTTGCTTTCCGGGATGTATGATCTGCGTCGCGCCGCATTGCTTCGCCATGCCGGCGCGCTCGGGATTGGGCTCGCTCACCAGTATCTCCCGCAGGTCGGACATCCGGAGCACGCTGATAAAATACAGGCCTATAGGCCCGGCGCCGAGCACGAGGGCCGACTCGCCGGGCGCGGGGTCCAGCTTGCGAACCCCGTTCAACACGCAGGCCAGAGGCTCCGCGAATATCGCTTCTTCGAGCGGAATGTCCTTTGATATCTTGAACAAGGCGTCGGCGGGGGCGACATTGTAGCGGGTAAATCCACCGTCGATGAAGATGCCCAGCGTGGTCATATTCTCGCACATGTTCGGCAGGGATTTTCGGCAGTACACACATCGGCCGCACGAAAGGTTGGGGTTGACGACGACCCTGTCGCCCTTCTCCAGATGGGTCACTCCCGCCCCGGCGTCGACGACCGTGCCGACGTATTCGTGCCCGAGTATCGTGTTCTCGGTGGCGGGATGACCCGGCGGCACGGCGAGGATTTGCACATCGGTCCCGCAGATGCTCGCCACCTCGACCTCAAGCAGGACATCGTTATCACAGCCGATGGAGGGAACAGGCCTCTCGCACAACCGCAGCACGCCGCCGCCCTCAAATACCGCGGCAGGCATGTTCTTTTCCATAACCCGTCCTCACATCCGGAGTAAGGAGTTGTCGTAATTTGAAGAAAACTATATGTCAGCGCCGGCGGAATGTCAAACGGCAAAAACGACGCAGATCAGTACGCCGGCCAGGCGACCGTGTACAAATGTTTGCCTCCCTTGAGGGGCCCCTTGGTGAGCGCATCGATTTCCTTTTCAGTGAATCGTTGCGTCGTCTCATCCGCGGGCGGCAGCTTGCCCGGCGGGAACTTCGCCATTATGTCCCCGATGAGACGCTCCATGTAATCCAGCAGCGCCTCTACGCCGGGCTTTGCCTTGTCGGCGCTTGCGAGCGTGGCCTTGCCGACCGAGCCCTCCGGGGTAGCGGCTATCTCGATCGCTCCGAGGCCCACTTGGGCATACCACGGGATCGGCTTGCCATAGAGGTTGCCCGCCTTATCGATGTGACCAGGCGGCATGTAGCCCTTGGGCTCGGTGTCGACCGCATCCTCCATTTTTATCATTTCCGGAAACAGCGCGAGCGAGAACGAGGTCTCGGCCTCGTCGGCATGGATGAATGGCGTCTCGAACGGACCGCCGTGTTCCTTGTCGCGGCAGTGCTCGGGTATCGCGTAGTACCAGTTCAGGTTCACGAACACGCCCGGCACCTGGAACCGCTTGGCGAAGCGGTGTATCGCCGTCGGGATAACATATTCCTGGCCGTGCCCGTTCAAAAGTATCTGCTTGCGGAAGCCGACGTTCCAAAACCCTGCCATCACCTGCGAAACGCTTGCCGTAAACGTCTCCTCGTCGAGAGGTATCGTGCCCGGCATGCCGATATGATGATACGGGTGCGAGCCATACCATATCGGCTGCGCGACCGTGCAGCCGATCTTCTTTGCGACGGCCTCGGCCATGCGCGTCACCAGGAAGGTATCCTCTCCATAGCACGCGTGTGGCCCGTGCGCCTCGGTGCTGCCTATAGGAATGATTATCAGATCGCATTTCTCGAGACGTTTCTCTACGTCCTTCATCGTCATGTTCTGAAAATATATGCCGTCGGCCTCGTCCATGTGGCCGCCCTTCGGCGGTATCTCCCATTTGCCCATGTCGCACTCCCCTTGTGTTGTGTTCTGCGTGTATTCACCTGCAATTGACCAGGCAGGACCTTTTCTGCACTTGCTTGATTATACGGCATTTCATGCGAATTACGGCGGGTTTTTGCCCACGCCGGTCATCGGATCAGGAAAGCGAAATCTCGGACTTCGTTGGGGACCCGGCATTAGGCGCAATTCGGAGTTTGTTTCAAACCCGAAAGCCGGCGGCTC
>CBFDAY010000331.1:0-3512 GCA_965602895.1 uncultured bacterium | reverse complement strand
GGACCCTCGGCGTGATCACCGCGGTTACCTTTACCGTCCACTGGAAGCCCGAGAGGCAGGATTGCAGCGTCTATCACGTGCCGAGCATGGATGCCGGCTTCGATCTTCAACGTTTGATCATCCAATCGGGATGGACGCCGCCGGTGATGCGGCAATACGACACCTCGGAGGCCTGGCGCCTGTTTCCGGACGAGGCCAGGGGCGAAGACGCCTTTATGCTGTTTGTGCACGAAGGTCCGGCAGCCAGGGTCGAGGCGGAGATGGCCGCCTGCGCCGCGATGGCCGCCGAGGCCAACTGCGAGCCCGGGCCAATATCGGCCGCTGAAAAATGGATGGAAGAACGCAATCATGTTCCCACATTCGAGAGCTTCCTGGGAAAGGGCGTCATTCTCGACACCATCGAAATCGCCGCCACGTGGGATCGCATCGGTCCAATCTACCGCGACGTAGTGGCTTCGCTCAGCGAAGTCGAAAACATCCTGAACGCATCCGCCCACAGCTCTCACAGCTATCGCTCGGGTATTAATCTCTATTTCACATTTGCCGCCCGACCCGACAACTCGGACGACATGGCCGCGACATATAAGGAATGCTGGCGTCGAACGCTCGAGGCCACCGTTGCCAACGGCGGCGGAATCTCTCATCACCACGGCATCGGGCGCCTGCGGCGAGACTGGATGCCGAAAGAACTGGGCCAGGCGGGCGTTGGACTCCTTCGCAGCATCAAGCAGGCCTTGGACCCGACCAACTTCATGAATCCGGGGGTACTGATACCAAATGAGTGAAATCGTTCTGGCCATTGACGCCGGCACCACCAACGTCATGAGCATGATCGTCGAAGCCGACGGGCAGGTGCTCGCCCGATCGGTGAAACGATTGAGCCGCAGCCATCCGGCTCCGGGCCTGGTGGAGCAGGACCCTGAGGAAATATGGTCCGCCGTCATGGAAACCATAGGCCGGGCGCTCGAGCAGGCCGGCAGGGATGTCGCAGACCTCAGCGCCATAGGCATTACGGGCCAGCGCTCGACGGTCACCATCTGGGAGCGGGCGACCGGGCAGCCGCTGTGTCCTACCGTGGGTTGGCAGGATCAGCGGGGCGCCGAGCGCGCGGCCGAGCTTCAGGCCCAGGGTTTTATCACGGTTGTTTCAACCACACCGGCCGCCAAAATGGAGCAGATACTCCAGAAGGTTGCAGGCGGTTTCGAAAGAATGCGCCGGGGCGAGCTGGCATGGGGCAACGTAGACAGCCTCATCGCCTGGCGCCTGACCGGCGGGGCCATCCACGTCACTGACTGCACTAACGCCTGCGGGACCGGTTTCTATGACTATTGGGGAAAATGGGATTGGCAGGATGACCTGCTCGCGGTCCAAGGCATAGACCGGTCGATGTTTCCCGAGATAGTAGACACGGCGGGCCGGCTCGGCATGACCTCCCGAGAGGTCTTCGGGGCGGAAATCCCTATCGGGGCGATCATTGGCGACCAACAGAGCGCGGCCTACGCGCAGGGTGCCCTCGAGCGGGGCCAGGGCAAGATCACATTCGGCACTTCGGCCACGTGCGACGTCAATACCGGCCCGGAGTTTAAGATAGCCAAGGGCTCCTATCCGTTGGTTCTATGGCGGCGCGGCGACCATCGCACCTATTGCCTTGAGGGTATGGTCTATACCGCCGGGGCGGTCTTCGACTGGCTGGCCGATTTGGGAATGATAGATAGTCCCGATTCGGCGGCATCGGTGGCGGCATCGGTTGAGGACAGCCAGGGTCTGTTTTTTCTGCCCAGTCTACAGGGGCTGGGAACTCCGCATGTCGATCCCGGGCGGCGGGCGATGTTCGGCGGACTATATTTGGGGGCCACGACCGGGCATTTCGTGCGCGCCGCCATGGAGGGCGTGGCCTTCCGGGTGCGGGAAATGGTTGATAGCATTTATCTCGACGCCGAGCTGCCGCAGCCCGAGGTTCTGAGGGTGGACGGCGGGGCAGCGGCCAACGACGTTTTGATGCAGCTTCAGGCAAACATAATGGGGCGTCCGGTCGAGCGTATGCAGCCCCTGGATGCCACCGCCTATGGAGCCGCTTTGCTGGCCGGCGAGTCCTGTGGGATTTGGGAGCCTTGGTCGACGTCCAAACTGCGGCAGACCGACCGCGTGTTCGAGCCTCAATGGAATGACGACCAGCGTGAAGAGCGCTTCCATCAGTGGAAAGAGGCCTGCCAGCTATAGGCCAGGCGCGTCATCGTCGCACGTCGGCGGCTCGTGAAAGATTAGGGTCGAAAGCTACACCCTCTCAGTGTTCCTGCTACTTGCAGTTCGGGTCCTAATAGTTCATTTCAATTGAAAGCCCATCCCCTCGGGGATCTTCCTGATCTGCCACACGCCGCTGACTTCGGCTACGGTCTCGCCGTTCTGGTCCTTTAATTCCAGGTTCAGCTTGTAATCCGCCTTGCCTTTTTCCTCGGCCTCGACCTCCAGCCTTTTGGCCTCCTGTTCCGTCATGGACACTTCCATGGTAATGTCAGTCATGGCCGGTCGCCGAAATCGAATATGCACTTCCTTGACGATAGGGACAAACTTAGTGAAGTTCATACTGGCCAGATGAATGATCCCGCCGGAAAACTCACCCAGTGTAAAGAGCGATCCGGCGTACATGATTCCCACATGGTTCGTATTGCCCTCATTAAGAGGCATGAGCGCCTTGGCGTATCGATCGCGGAGTTCCAGAACCTTCAGACCGGTCCTTTCGATACCGGGGACGGACGCGATAGCCATATTACAGATGTCGGCATATTTTTCGTCTATCATTGCCTTTTGCTTCTCCTTCCAATCGGAGGATGACCGCCACGACGCACCGAATCCATTCTTAGAGATTGGAGATCGCTGCTTACGGATTGAGCCGCTCGAGCGTCACTTCATTTGCTTTTCGTACCATAACAGCGCCGTCTTCGGTTTGAATCCGGCCCTCCGGTAAAGCGAACAGGCCGCCTCGTTTTCATTGTCCACAGTCAGGTCAACGGCTTGAATGTCTTTGCCCGCCAAATGTTTCAGGCCTGACCACAAAACATGCTTGCCCAATCCCCGGCCGCGAAACTCGGGCGTTATGCCCATCATGTGTATTCGCCCAATCGTTCCGTTGCTCTTTCTGTCCGGCTGGAACAGCTCAGCCGTCCAGCAGTACCCGACGGCCTTTTCTCCCTTATACGATACTATGACGCCATCACGGCTGTAGCCACTTGTATTCAACATCTGAACGATCTCAGACGTCGTATTCGGGCAAAATCCCCATGACCCATTGAAAGCGCGATTCTGAAGCTGAGTGAATTCCGCCTCCCCGCCCGGTTCGAGCGGGCAATGGGACAGGCCTTGATGCTTTGATCCAGGAATCGAGGCAGGCTCGAGTTCCAGCGTTATGTCAGTGTACCGCCGGACCGGCTTGAAACCTAAACCGGCGAACAGATCACGGACGGCCCGATCCTTTTCTCTCAGGTCCGCGTGAACGTTTGCGACTTCGAGATCTC
>CBFDAY010000330.1:0-3532 GCA_965602895.1 uncultured bacterium | reverse complement strand
CGGCTGCTGAGCTCATTTGCGTCGAGCCACGTCAAGGGTGCGCCGATCTTCTCGTAGGCAGCTGCCTTTTTCTCGAGAAGTCTGAGTTCCTTTTCACTTTCGGCCAGCACCAGGAAACCGTTTTTTTCGTAATCGCAATCGATCTCGTGTTCTTTGATCAATTCATCAAGGAGAGAGAGGGCTTGTGTTGAGAGCCGGTGAAGAACGGCCGCCTTCTCAACGCCTTGCGCCTTGATTATGGGTAAGATGTTGTGCCCGAGCAGGTGGGTTCCGATTCCCGAGTTGCGTCCGGAGGAACCGAAACCGATAAACTCGCTTTCGAGAACGACGACTTTTTTGTCGGGGAATTGCTTTTTTATGAAATACGCCGAGGCCATGCCGGTGAATCCGCCGCCGATGATTGCTACGTCGGCTTCATGTTCGCCCGACAAGGCCGGGCCCGGCTCGTAAGGCGCATCGAGCCAAAAATTGTCCTTTGTCGTTCGCATGGCATGTCCCTCCCGCGTGTGGCACTCACGCTCGAAGATAGTCCATATACATCTTGGCGATCTGCCTTCCCATTGACTTGATGGGCGTGCCCTCTGTGTCTATGACCCAGAGCATGGTTGCACCCTCGAATGTGCCCACGATCATGTTGGCCGTGACGTTCGGGTTCACTTTCCGGAACTCGCCCGATTTGATGCCGTCGCGGATGATGTCGGCAATGTGTTTTTTTATCTGGCGGTAGCATTCCTGAAGCGCGTTCGAGATGGCCGCATCGGTTTTAGAAAGAATCCAGAATTCCATCCATGCTCTCGAAAACTCGATATTGAACCGTTCGAGATCAAAAAACCAGGAAAATGCGAATTTCATACGTTCGGTGGCGGTTTTGCGCCTGGATATTTCCTCCTGAAATGCGGCCATGTACGTTGTCGTCACATGATCCATGACACCCAGGACCATGGCCTCTTTGTTTACGAAATAATGATGCAGCACTCCCTTGCTGACTCCCGCCGCTTCGGTAATCTTTCGGATCGATGCATTTGCGAATCCTGTTTCAGCAATGACTTTGAAGAAGCCTTCGATGATTTCCTTCCTGCGGATATGCGCGATGCTCTTTCTTCCCATCTCCGTTCCTCTCCCGTGAATATTTATTTATAGGATGCCCTATAAATAAATACCACACTATAAAGCATTTGTCAAGGCTTTTTCACATGGGCCCAATCCTTCCAGGAGAAACAATAACCTTATTGACATATCGCCGCGTCTAATACTATAATTAAGGAAAATTGGGGATTCGGAAACGGCAGATTTCTCGAAGCACAAGGCCGCGCATGGTCTCTTCCCTTTCGCCGGGGGCAAACCGGACTCCGGCGGGAAGGGTTTTTTGGTATAAATATTCGGGTTTCCGGCGAAGGAGGCGCATCCATAAATTATGGCCAAGAAAGCTAAATCCGAGGCCGACAAGACGATGGAAGAGCTGGTTTCGCTTTGCAGGCGGCGCGGTTTCATTTTCCAGAGCAGCCTCATATACGGCGGCATCAACAGTTGCTGGGACTACGGCCCGCTCGGGGTCGAGCTGAAGAATAACATCAAACGCTGCTGGTGGAAGTCGATGACCCAGGAGCGCGACGATATCGAGGGACTGGACGCGAGCATAATAATGCACCCGCAGGTCTGGGAGGCATCGGGCCACATCGAGGGCTTCACGGATCCGCTGGTGGACTGCAAAAAGTGCAGGCATCGCTTTCGCGCCGACGAGGTCGACGACGGCCGCTGCCCCGACTGCGGCGGCGAGCTTACCGAGGCGCGGCAGTTCAACCTGATGTTCAAGACCTTTATCGGGCCGGTCGAGGAAGACGCGTCTGTTGTTTATCTTCGGCCCGAGACCGCTCAGGGTATCTACGTTAATTTTCACAATGTTCTGGGACCCTCGCGCCAGAAGGTTCCGTTCGGCATCGCGCAGATAGGCAAGGCGTTTCGCAACGAGATCACTCCGGGCAATTTCGTCTTCCGCATGCGCGAGTTCGAGCAGATGGAGATGCAATATTTCATCCGGCCGGACACCGATGAGGAATGGTTCGAGTTCTGGAAAGGCAGGCGGATGCAGTGGTACATCGATCTCGGAATAAGAGAGGAAAAACTCCGCTTCCACGAGCATTCCGCCGATGAGCTGGCCCACTATGCGCGAAAGGCGTTCGATATCGAGTATGAATTCCCGTTCGGGTGGAAGGAGCTTGAGGGCATCCACAACAGGACCGACTTCGACCTGGGCCGCCACCAGGAGTATTCCGGCAAGGACATGTCCTATTTCGACCAGGAGCGCAGCGAGCGTTATATCCCATATATAATCGAAACCTCCGCCGGCGTCGACCGCACGCTGCTGACTTGCCTTGTCGACGCGTACGACGTGGAGAACCCCGGCACGAAGCAGGAGCGCAAGGTGCTGAGGCTCTCACCCATGATAGCCCCGGTCAAGGCGGCAATCCTTCCCCTGGTCAACCGGGACGGTATGCCTGAGATCGCCAAGAAGATAGCGGATGAGCTGCGGCCCCATCTGAATATCTTCTACGACAGCGGCGGCTCGGTCGGGCGTCGCTATCGCAGGCAGGACGAGGCCGGTACGCCGTTCGGGATAACGGTGGATTCCCAAACGCTCGAAGACGAAACGGTCACCTTGCGCGAGCGCGATTCGATGCAGCAGGAGCGCCTTAAGATCTCCGCTCTCAAGGATGAGCTTCTGAAGCGAACCGCAATGTGACGGTTCAGAAGGCAAAAATGCGGGTAGGCGTCATATCTGATACACATGGTTATGTCAGCCCGAAGCTGTTCGAGTTGTTTGATGGGGTCGAGCGCATCATGCACGCGGGCGACATCACCACGCTGGACGTCGTGACCGAGCTGAGCGCCATTGCCCCCGTCGTCGCCGTGCACGGGAACATGGACTACCCGGAGATCGTCACCCGCTATCCCGAGGACCAGAGGATCGAGCTTGCGGGGCTCGACCTGTTCATGATGCACAACGGAGGCATGCTGCTCCGCAACCCGGCGGCGTTCGACAAGCGATGCGGTCCCGGGAGGCCCGACGTGTTTATTTGGGGACATACCCACAGGACGGAGAACAGGATGATCGAAAGCATGTTGAGCCTCAATCCCGGCTCGGCCTGCAGGCCGAGACAGGGCCACCCCTCCACTGTCGCCCTCCTCACCCTGGAACCCGGCAAACCACCTCGCGCCGAGATTTTGACACTGGAATCATAGTCGCCGGTTTTCAGTTGCGAAGCTATCCAGGCTTTTCGTCGCACGAATTGCCTCGATCCCCAGTCCAGGGGCAGTCCCGAATCTACGAAGGCGAACACGAGGTTCGCCCCTACGGTCCCCATAATTCTTGAGATGGTTCCCTTTCGGTCGCGAATCTGTTGTAGGGGCGGCTCGACCCTGTGGGTTCCTGTATGGCCGCCCAAAAACCTTCCGGGCCGATAAAAAAATATTGCCGACCATCCGCGCCGCCTCAGGGCTTGCGTTCGACGCATGAAGCATTCTATAATTAGTC
>CBFDAY010000329.1:0-3550 GCA_965602895.1 uncultured bacterium | reverse complement strand
CTAAGTATTGGACCGATCGGCAAGTTCGAGGATTAAATCCAAAGATGAGGAGCCCATGACATGAAAAAATGCGTCTATAACTCGGTGCGTCCGAATCCCGTGGGTGACATGCCGCGGATAGACTCGACTGCCTATATCGATCCGACTGCGCAAGTGATCGGTCACGTTCAGATCGGCGCCGGTGTTTTTGTGGGACCGAACGTCGTCTTGCGCGAGGACGAGCTTACCGAGCCCGGCACGGAGGCGTCCATAGTGATAGAGCCGGAGTGCAACGTGCAGGATTGCGTTATCATGCACTCGCTCGCGGGCGAGATGGTAAGCATCGGGGCGCGCGTATCGCTGGCTCACGGGTGCATCATTCACGGCCCGTGCAGCATCGGGAATGATTCCTTTATCGGATTTCGCGCCGTCCTGTTCAAGGCCGCATTGGGAAGCGGATGTTTTATCGGGCACGGGGCCGTCGTTCAAGGGGTCGAACTGCCCGAAGGCACGCTCGTTCCGCCGGGGGCGGTGGTAACCTCTCCGGAGGCCGTCGCCGGACTCTCGAAAACCGGCCCGGCTGAGCGCGAATTCAATGAAGAGGTCGTCGCCACGAACATGAGGTTGGCCGAGGGATACCGCGCACTGCAAAGCGAGGCCGGGAAAGGCGACACCGCATAACCCTCGCCGCAATGCGTATGGAGAGCGTCGCGTCCGATCTCTCCTGCGCCACCGCCGCCCGCGCATATTGCAAGAACCGTCAAGCTGTGCTAGCATAATCATATTATGGATCCAATTCGAAAAGGAAAAGACCTCTTTGAAAAACTCACTACCCTGAAAGTGGTTCGCCGGCCGCAATTTCCGCTCGTGAGTCTCAAGAAGAGGTACATCAAGGTTCGCCTCGATTTTACGAAGGGCTGCAATCTGCGGTGCACAATGTGTCCGACAGTGGCCTCGGGCGACTTCGAGATACGCGAGATGCCGCCGGAGCTTTTTCGGAAAATTGCAAAAGAAGTGTTTCCAAGGGCCGAGCATTTGACTGTCGGGTGCGGCGCCGAGCCGCTATTGGCGAAGAACTTCGATGAGTATCTGCAGATCATAGGGAAATACGGCATCCCCTACACCTTGATAATATCGAACGGCTCCCTGCTTACGGAGAGCAAGGCAAATTCGATCCTGGATGCGGGCATCGACGAAGTCGGCATCTCCCTTGAAAGCGCAAACAGGAAAGTATACGAATCCATCAGGATCGGCGCCAAGTTCGAACGCCTGGTTGAAAACCTGAACCGATTCAAAGAACTCAAGGCGAAGCGGAAGACAGAGCGCCCGAAGCTTTCCTTTAACACGGTTCTGATGAAAAGCACTCTCCCCGAATTGATGGGCATAGTCGAATTGGCCAAATCCGTGAACGCAACGGTGTTTGACATGGGGCATCTGATACCGTTTTCGGGACTGGACAACGAAGAGGAATCGCTCTTTCACCACCAGGAGATTGCAAACGCGAAGATAACGGAAGCAAGGGAATTCGCCGAATCGCAGGGTATCCGTGTCTTCTGCCCTCCTCTGTTCGGGAAAAGTGAAGAAGAAGACCTCCGCCCTTCGGAAAAAGGCACGCAAGGTATGGCCTGCATACAGCCATGGACGTTTATGGTCATCGACTGCGATGGCAAGGTCAGTCCATGTGGCTGGTTTTACGGGGAAATGCGGGCCGGCGCCTTCAAGGAGCAATCATTTCGGCAAATATGGTTCGGCACGGTATATTCGCGGCTGAGGGAGGAAATCCGGACGGGGAATCTGCGAAGCAGGTGCGCGAAGTGTCCCGCCGCCGGTTTAGGAGACATAAATAAGAAAGAGTCTTTCGAACAGATCAGCCTGTAAGCTGACGATTCATTGCGCCCGAATATATGCGGGCGGCGTCGAGGCGCGAGCACGGCGCTTCGGGTCTACCGGTCTTTTACTTCCCGCCCCAGACTATCAAGTCCATCAGGCCGGCTGCGCCTATTTCTCGCACACGCAGTCGGCATCCAGGATGGGCGGCTCTATCGCCATTGCCGACAGCAATTCGTTGCCGTCCTGCGTTATCAGAAGCGGTCGCTCAAGCCTGAATCCGGCCACTCCGGGGCGGTTCGCCACCAGCGCGATCATCTGGATATAGTTGGGCTGCAGCTCGAATTCCGGCTCGCTATTGCATTCCGACGGATGCTCGACGACGCACGGATACCATTCGTGCCCGAAATGGCCGATTCCGTGGCCGTAGCCGGGCAGCACGATGCCTTCCCAGTTGTTCTTGGCAGCGAAGGCGGTCACCTTTTGCGCCACCTCGCCGAGCGTTATACCCGGCTGCATGGCCTCGATGAGGGCGTGGCAGGTCTCGACGTAGGCCGTCATTACTTCCCGCACCTCTTTCGAAGCGCGGCCGACTATGGCGTTGTGCGATACATCGCCAAGCATCAGCCCATACATAGCGTGAACATCCAGCAGGACGGCGTCGCCGCACTGGATGATCTTGTCGGTAGCGGGCGTACAACCGCCCATCCCGTAAGCCGTCCGGTAGCCCGAGGCGATCTCCATGCCGCCCGTAAAAGTCCAGGCGAACTCGCTGCCGGCGTCACGCGCGGCCTTCTCGGCTATTCCTGCGACTTGCTTCTCGCTCATGCCGACTCGAAGCTCCCTTAGCACGACCTCGATCGCGTGGTCGCAGATAGCGCTCGCCTGCCGCATGAGCTTGACTTCCTCGTCCTCTTTGATGAGCGTGAGCTTGTCGAACACGTCGACCGCGTTGACTATCTCGGCGTCGGGCAGCCTCTGGCGAAGCTCTTCATACTCGGCCAGCGTGATGTAGCCGTCGGGAAGATAGGAGCTCGAGCCACTCTCGACGCCTATCGCGCCCTTCTCGAAACCGAGGTCGGCTACCTGGTTGACAATGCTTTCTACAAAGCCCATCCCCGGCATGGGGCCGTACGGTATGACCGTGGACAGCCACGTGTCGTCCCTGACTCGCTCTGTATCCAGCATGAGCGTGATGAGCCTTGGCTCGCCCTCGGCGGGGATGACGGCGACGCTCCGCCACGGCACAAACGCGCCCGAGACGTGGGTGATCGTTTTCAATCTTGTGCCGACGAGACAATCTATTCCTTTCTGCTTCAGCGCCTCACGGACCCGCTGCAGTCTTTCTTGATATTTGATGTGAACGAACATATTCCTCTCTCCATTCTTATCGGGGCGAAACGGCTCGCCTGTTCGGGAAAATCATGATTCGCCATTTGCCGAGGCAATCGGCGTTTTTCCGCAGGCGTAGGGCCGAATTCATTTGGCCGCTGCGTTGTGAGAATTCTATACTTCGTCGCTTTTATTGTCAACCGCATTCATGGATGGGACAGCCCTGGGCCTGCGAAGCGGCGAGTCCGCACCCGATGAATCAAGCGATTGATTCGCCTCCAATGTCATTCCCGCGAAACATGTCCTCGACCCCGATCGGCACAAAGGGGACAGTCCCAGATCTACGGAGCTTCGCTCCCGTAATCTTGGGACAGTCCCCTTTGCTCTCAAAAAAAACCCCCCGGGAGCGCTT
>CBFDAY010000328.1:0-3560 GCA_965602895.1 uncultured bacterium | reverse complement strand
CTTCGGACAGATTGTGGAGAAAGTCGCCCAGTTCAAGTCGCCGCAACTCGTCACCCACCACAAGCTGTTCGGAAAATTCACCGAGCCGTTTCTGCTACTCGAATACGTCGAGGGCATGAACCTGAAAACATATGTCGACAGTCAGGCACGCCCGTTTCCCGAGCTGCTGAGTATCGCCATCCAGATCCTCAAGGCGGTGCAGTACCTGCATCACTTCAAGGTGCTCCATCAAAACCTTAAGTCCACAAACGTGCTGCTGGATTCCGAACTCAACGTCAAGGTGACCGATTTTTTCTTCTCGAAATTGTTCAACCGCTGGCGCAAAAGACGCGGATACACAAGCGTCGAATCGGTCCGTTATCTTTCGCCGGAGCAGATCAGGGAAAAATCGCTCGACGGGCGGAGCGATATATATAGTGTCGGCGTTGTCCTTTTCTACTTGTTCACGAAAGTCATGCCTATCCGCGGCACCTCCGTTCAGGAAATAATGCAAAAGCACCTGAAGATGTCGATCATCGAGGTTCCCACAACCATCAACCCCGAGGTGCCTGAGGAAATCAGCCGGATCGTAATGAACATGCTAACGAAGAAACAGCGAAAGCGCCTGTCCGAGCTTTCGGAACTCATCCTTGACCTTTCAAGAATGGAACAGGGTCAGAAAAAACGCACGAGTATCTGAGCATGCATGTTTTTCCTCTAGTACTTCAACTCGACTACAAAATCGTATTCGAATATATCAAGCTGCCCGAGCCCAGCGCCGCCGCGCTGCGGTGGATGCTCGCCGCGGTACTGGGCCTTTTGGCCCTGTTCGTGGTGTATGACATCCTCTCGCGGCGCATTCGCAAGAGGCGGGCCAGGCAAAGGAGCGGCGCGGACTTCAACCAGCTCGCGCTCGTATGCCGCCTGGCCCCCGATGAAGTCAACCTTCTCAGGCATCTCATCGGCGTATGCGGCATCGAGTTCCCCGACCGTCTTTTCACATCGTTCGAACTCTTCAATACCTGCCTGGAAGAAAAGGGGCCGGCCGCGTCGGGCCTCGTGAGCGAGGCCGACACCAAGCGCCTGCGAATAATTCGGAACAAGATATTCTTCTGCGAACGATCCCAGGCGCCGTCCATTAAGACCACGCGCGAATTGAAGTCGAACCAGTGGCTGCATTTGAAGAACATAGCCACCGGCGGGGTGTTCATGGCGCCCGTGGTCGAAGCCGGCGCAAGCGGGCTGCTGGTGGCCACACCGCGGGTGGAAACCAAGTATCTCGAGGTAAAGCCGGGCGAAAAGTTCGACATATACTTCTGGCGCGACCGCGACGCCAGCTATCACTTCGAGGCCGAGGCGATCGGCCAGACGGGCATCCACTATCTCATAACCGTCCTCAAACACGTCGAAGATATCGAGCGCATTCAAAGACGGCATTACCACCGAATAGACACGTCGATACAGGTCAGCGCGATACCGGTGACACGCGAGGAGCTGGACAAGATCAGCCGCGGTGAGACCGTCGACACGAAGGGGCATCCCGGAATGAGGGCGTATGTTGTCGATATCAGCGGCGCCGGTTTTGCGCTCGTGGCGCGCACTTCCCTAAGCGCAAACGATTTGGTTTATATCGAGCTTCCGACCATGGAGGGAAAAGGTTCAAAGATACCGGTCATAGGGAAAATACTGAACGTAACAAAAAAAGAAATAACCGACGAATCCCTGATGCACGCCGAATTCGTCGGTCTCAGCGCCGACACCCACGAGAGGGTCTTTCAACTGATCTACGCCCACGCCGGAGGGGAAACGCTGCCCGTCGCTTAATCTTCCTCCCTCTTTTTTGCCTCATCGACCGCCGCGCTAACAGCCGAATAATGTATGTAGCCCCCGCGATGCAGGATCGTGTCGCCGAGTTCGGCGTCCATCTGCATGCTTGCAACGCACGGGTAGCTGTGCCAGTACTTCGCCGTGTAGTCCTCGTTGATGCTCGGCGTCAGCGGTTTGCCGATCAGGTTCTTCGCGACGTAGTAGGTGCAGCCGCACGGCGCGCAACAGTCCACCTGCGTGTTGACTATCTCGTCGTTGTGCACGAAAATCTGGATCTTCGGCTTGCCGATCCGGAACTTGCGGATAAACTCGTTTATCACGGGGTGCGAGGGGTTTTCCTCGAGCGAGCAGAAAGGCTTGGGGAAAGCGGCCTCGAGACCGATTTCCTTGCACACCTCGATCACGCGGCGCCTGCAGCCCCGGCTGATCCAGTCGGGCGCCTCGGCCGGCACGATGAGCGCCCTGGAGCCGGCCTCCTTTGCGAGTGCGGGCAGATCGCAGAGCAGGTCCTCATGCATGTTGATCGCAATCGTGACGTCGTGAGGCGGTAGCTCCGGCGGCAGGTACAGGTCGGATTCATCGGCAAAGAGGGGCAGCTCCGTCGGAAGCTTGAGCACGCCCACGAGGCTCCTCGAAAAATCGATCCGATAGCTGTAGCGGCAGTGGTCGCAATCCTCGCCGCAGCCGATGCAAAGGCTTGGATCGTCCACGATGTGCTTCGTAAACCTCGACGCGTATGCGTCGTCAAAAAGCTTGCAAAACGGCTCCGCCTTTTTCGGAACCATCTTGTCCGGGCAGATGACAAAAAGCTTCATTGATCCCCTTTCAGTCCGGTGTCTTGGCCTTTCCCCGTATAATATTGGCAAAACACGACGGTTTTTGCAAGGATTGCGCCGAGCCTGCGCCCACATTGGATGCTTCGCATCTCCCATGGTTGCAGCTCCGTTACCGACAGCTCGCCGCGGAAGTGTTATAATAACATCGAGTCGTCTCGGACTCGCGCAGGCGAATTCCCAAGAAAAAGTTCGGAAGGATTCTTCCACCAAAATTGTCGGGCAAGGAATCAAAATACATAATCTGTCTCGACATCGGCGGAACCAAGCTCTCGGCCGCCCTGTTCGATTCCTCTTCCCGCCTCCTCCGATATTCCAGAATCTCCACGCGCGCCGAGGAAGGATCCGAAGCCGTTTTCAGTCGGCTCGTCCGCCTGGCGGAATCTTTGCTGAAAAAGCAAGGCTTGACGAGACAAATGCTCCGCTGTGTCGGGGTCGGCTGCGCCGGGCCGCTGGATTCGGAGGCCGGGACCATCTATTCGCCGCCGAATCTGCGCTTTTGGGATGGTTTTCCGCTGAAGCGGCGGCTGGAAGACCGCCTCGGCGCGCCCACAGTCGTCGACAACGACGCCAATGCCGCCGCGCTGGGAGAACAGCGGTTCGGCGCAGGCCGGGGGCACGGGCACATCCTATACATAACGGTCAGCACCGGCATCGGCGCCGGCCTCATCCTCGACGGCCGGGTGTACAGGGGCGCCGACTATGGCGCCGGCGAATTCGGCCACGTCGTGCTGGCGCGCGGCGGTCCCAAATGCAACTGCGGCGGCCGCGGATGCCTCGAGGCGCTCGCCTCGGGGACGGCCATCGCAAAGCGCGCGAATAGGCTGGCCGCTCGCTCGCCGCAGTCCCTCCTTGGCCGGATGCTTTCCAAGAAAAAATGCGCCCTTACGGCAAAAGACGTCGTCGCGGCCGCGCGGGAGG
>CBFDAY010000327.1:0-3612 GCA_965602895.1 uncultured bacterium | reverse complement strand
GCTGACCGAGGAAGGGAAGTATTGAAGAAGTCGACGGCTGGGGGGGCGCTGGCGGAAGCCGAAAAATGGCTTGATGTGATTCCGGCTGCTCGCTCGGGCTAACCCTTTAGCGCGAGGAATATCTCTGCGATAGTCTCGGCGGCCTCGTCCGCGCTGTTTTTGACGGTGTCGATGGTATGGTCGGCGGCCGCCTGATATTTGGGAGTGCGTTCGGCGAGTATCTCGGCGACCTCGTCGACGAAGCTCTTCGAGCCGCTCAGCGAGGGGCGCTGCATGTCGTCCTTGATCCTGTCGACGATAGTGTGCTCGTCGGCCATGAGCCAGAAGACGATCCCGTTTTTCCTGAGGCTGTCGATGTTTTGCGACCTGACGATGACGCCGCCGCCTGCGTCTATTATCAGGCCGTCCTCGCTTCCGAGGTCGGCGGCGATCCCTGATTCGATGTCGCGGAAATGGTCCCAGCCGAACTCTTCCACAATTTCCGGAATCGGCTTGCCCGCGCGCCTGGCGATCTCGGCGTCCATGCCGACGACTCGCATCGATAGGCGCTCGCCGAGTATCTCGGCGATTGTGCTCTTTCCCGTTCCGCGATAACCTATCAGGACTATGTTCATCGAAATCTCCGGGGCTCCAGGGGCCGGACCCCCGCCCGTCAACCGCGCGTGCGGCGCCTACTTCAGGTTCTTCTCGACGACCTTGCGCATAACGTCGACGGGGGCGTTTTTGCCCGTCCACAACTCGAACTGGACGACCGCCTGGTTGACAAACATTTCCAGGCCGGGGATGGTTTTGCAGCCGACCGACCCCGCCTCTTTCAGCAGCCGTGTCTCGCGCGGCGTGTAGACGATATCGAAGACGACATGCTCGGGCCGAAGCAGTTCCTTTGGAACGAGCGTGTCGTCGGTCTTCGGGTGCATGCCCACCGGCGTGCAATGGATGATGATGTCCGCCTCGGTCGCGCCCTTGCGCAGGGATTCGTCGTCCATGCGTCGCCCTTCTATGCGGGCGGGAGTCTTATCTTTGAGGTCTCGCACGAGCAGATCGAGTTCGTCGGGTATGACGCCTAATATCGAGATATCCGGCGGCCGCTCCGACGTCGCGAGCGCGAACGTTGTCGCCCTTGCGGCCCCGCCCGATCCGAGCACCAGCACCCGCTTGCCCGCCGGGTCGGCCCCGCGATCCGCGAGCGCCTTGAGTGCGCCGGGGCCGTCGCTGCTGCTGCCCTTGAGAAGGCCGCCTTCCTTGAGAACGGTGTTCACCGAGCCGATGTTGCGCGCGACCTCGTCGATCTCGTCGAGGTGCTCCATGATGGAAACCTTGTGCGGTATCGTGACGCTCAGGCCGCGGAAGTTGCCCAGGGCCCGCATCCCCGCGATTGCGGCCGCGATGTCCTCGACCCTGAACGCGACGTACACGTAGCCGAGTCCGAGGGCCTCGAAGGCCGCGTTGTGGATGGCCGGTGACAGAGAGTGCTCGACCGGATTTCCTATGACCGCGCAGACCTTTGTTTTTGCATCGATCTCTCTCGGATTCGTCATTTCCGTCCTCTCGGTCTCAGACGCTCAGCAGCTTGTGCGTGACGAGATTGCACATTGCCCATAGTACGTCGAGCGCGAAGTGCTTCTCGGACGAAGCGTCGAAAAGAATCTGCGAGCGCGCGGGAAATTCATCGTCGGCTTCCCACAGAATATAAGCTATCTGAACACGGGGCAGCACGAGCAATTCCAGTCCCACATCACCGAAGCTGATTGGTTTTCCGCCGATGAGCTTGCCCTTTTCCATGAAGCCGGCGGCATTGTCGCCAAACCTTTTTTCGATCCTCCAGCTCGCCAGCACGTGCGGGCCTTTGAAGAAGAACGCGCCGTCGGTCACCTGGCTCTCCGTGATGTACTCATTTGCAATCGGGATTTCCCGCGCTTTCAGCAGGTAGTGTACGGAAACCAGGATAGTATTGAAATCCGGCGGAGGGTCGCTCTCGCTCACGGGAGCGCTGGCGCGGACGACCTTTCTTTCCCTGGGATACACGAGCAGATCGTCGCTGAGCAGTCGCAACTCATATGCCTTTTCGCTTTCATCATAACCGGCCAGGGTGCGGCGGCAGACCTCCGAGGGATCCATCCCCCCCAACTCGTCCCAATACATGCCGGCGATCTTGTTGTCTTCCTCGAGAAAGGAGTCTTCGTCGGCTCTTCTTCTCGATAAATCCGCCAAAATATACCCTTACTTTCAAATGTCGTCAACTGCCGCAGAATGCGCCGCCTCCTGCAGGCGATTGTTCGAATCGATACGCATGCGGGTTCCGTGTGGGCATGTCGCGCCGGAGCCGTGGCATTCGGCGCTATTCGTCCTTGTCTTTGGATGGCCGCTTGGGGATTTCCATCGAGCATGGCACCCCCGTCTGGCAGAGGCCGCAGCCGGTTGTGACGTCGATATCGTATTCTTCGCGCAGCCCCTCGATGCATTTGAAATACACGTAGTTACTGCAAGCGGTCTTGTCGTGGCCGGATTCGGAAAGGGCCCCGCTCGGGCACCGCTCAATGCATGTTCCGCAAGTGCCGCTGTTGAAGAACAGGCAGTTCGCCTGGTAGTTTTCGTAGGTGCGGGGCGAGGGCTCGAGTTTCATGTTGACAACGACGCTTCCCACCCTGTGGGCGATACCTCTCGGGGTTATCAACGCGTCGTTGAGGCTGAAGGTGCCGAGGCCGGCCGCGTAAGCCGCGTGGCGCTCGGACCACGAAGACGCAAAGCCGACCTGCTCGTCCATTATCATCTGCCAGTATTGCGAATCCATCGGCGCCAACGCGAGCAGGCCTTCATCCCGCAGCAGGCCGACGATACGCTGCCTGAGCAACACGTTGAATTTCTCGCCGCTGTCGCGCGTGTGCGCCCATTCGAGCGATGGGAATTCCCTCTGCTTTGCGTTGCTCTTTATGATCTCCTTCACGATGGGAATTATCCAGACAATGATGCTGATGTCTTCGAGGCTCCCCTCGTATTTTTCGTCCTCGGCGCATTTCGAGAGCAGGTCGCACGGGTTCCAGTGAAATTCGCCGACTACTTGCTTGTATTCCTCGAAAATAGGGTCGTTCGCACTCGCAAAGCCGACGAGCGGTTCGTCGAACATCGGGCTGCCCTCCTCCGACACGGGCAAGCGGTTGGCCTCGCTCTCGGCTGTAAAGCGCTTGATTTCGGCCTCCAAATATTTCTCCGGGTTTTTGGAAAGCGAATACTCCATAGTCTGTTCCTCGCTTATTTTGTGTGATTTAACACGGTGGATCCGGTAAACGAGCAACATAAGTCTAGCAGAAACGCCGAGACAGATGCAACCGCCAACAGGGAAAGAGTTTCCCCATTTTCCCGCCGAATGCCATATGATGAGATTGCCGCGAATGACAATTTACGAAGGGCACGGCACGCCCCCCGATCGGGGCGAAAATCCATGATGGCCGATCTTACGCCGCCCACCTCGGGCGAACACGAGGTGCGCCCCTGCAATCTTTGTTCACGCGTAACCGCCTGGGGGGACTGTCCCATCCGTGTGTGCTTTAGTCGTTGGCGGGGAGGGGGCGCCTGTTAGGAATAAGAAACTCTTTATGAGTCAAGCCTATGACG
>CBFDAY010000326.1:0-3629 GCA_965602895.1 uncultured bacterium | reverse complement strand
GGACAGTCCCGATTCTACGGCCTTCGGCCCGTAAATCTGGGACAGTCCCGCCGCCCGTTTCTTGGTCAAGTCTCCCGCCTAGCGGGTGAGGATGCTCGCAATGACAGGTCGTAAGAATGCGCAAAGCTGCGTCGCTGGGGCAATCAGAGCCATCCAAGACGCGCCTCTCCCCAGTCATTGCGAGAAACGAAGAGTCGCGGACCCGAGGGTCACGGACCCGAGTAACGAAGCAATCTCTCCAAAGGCGGGATATATCTTACTTGCTGCTGAATGGAGGCCCTCTATTTCGCCCGGGCGATTTCGTCGATGGCGTCGGGATTTTCGACCGAGGCGACGTCGCCGACTTCCTTGCCGAGCCATTTCTTCCTGATTATGCCGCGCAGTATCTTGGCCGAGCGCGTCTTGGGCAGCGCGGTGACGAAACGCACGTCTTCGGGCCGGAGCGTCTTGCCCATCAGCTTGACAACCTGCCCCTTCAGCTCCTCGCGCAATTCCTCGCCGGGCTCGTAGCCCGGATGCAGCACGACGAAGCACGCGACGCCTTCGCCCTTGATCTCGTGGGGCACGCCGATAGCGGCCGCCTCGGAGACGGCGGCGTGTTCGATCAGCGCCGCCTCGATCTCGGCGGGACCAGTCCGGCGGCCCGCCACCTTGATCGTGTCGTCGGCGCGTCCGTGCAGAAACCAGAAGCCGTCCTCGTCCACGTGGGCCCAATCGCCGTGGTACCACACGCCGGGCCAGCGCGAGAAGTAGGTCTCGATGTAGCGGTCGGGGTCTTTGAGGAATCCCTTGGTCATCGACGGCGCGGGCTGTTTGCACACGAGATGCCCGATGCCGCCGCGGATGGGGTTGCCGTCGTCGTCGTACACGTCGATGTCCATCGCCAGCCCGGGCCCTCGCAGCGTGCACGGCTTGAGTTCCGTTATCGGCATCGGCGAGAGCAGGCAGCCGACGATCTCGGTGCCGCCCGAGATGTTGATGATGGGGCATCGCCCGCCGCCGGCGTGTTCGAAGAACCACTGGTACGATTCGGGGTCCCACGGCTCGCCGGTCGAGCCGAGGATCCTGATTTTGGACAGGTCGTGCTTTTTCACCCACTCGAGTTCGGAGCGCATCAGGAGGCGTATCGCGGTCGGCGAGATTCCGAGTATCGTTACTCCGTGCCGCTCGCACACGTCCCACAGCCGGTCGGGTTGGGGATAGTTCGGCGCGCCTTCGAAAATCAGGTAAGTGCCGCCGAAGTTCTGAACGCCGATGATCTCCCACGGTCCCATCATCCAGCCGATGTCGGTCACCCAGAAGAACGTGTCCTCCTCCTTGACGTCGAAATAGTAACCCAGCTCTTTCGCCATCTGCGCCATGCAGCCGGCGTGGGTGTGGACGGTGCCCTTCGGTTTGCCCGTCGTCCCCGATGTGTAGATGATGAGCGAGTGGTCCTCTGCGTCGAGCTTTTCGGTCTCGCACACGGGCGATTGCTTCGGAATCAGGTCGTGCCACCAGATGTCGCGACCTTCGGTCCACGGCGTCTCCATCCCCATGCGATTGAGCACGACGACGTCCTTTACCGTCGGCGCCATCGCGACCGCCTTGTCGGCTTCTTTCTTTATCGCGACCGGCTTGTTGCGGCGGGATGAGCCGTCGGCGGTGAAAAGCAGTTTCGCATCGGCGTCAGTGAGGCGCGCGGCGAGTGCGCCCGCCCCAAACCCCGAGAATACGGGGATCGCGACCGCGCCCAGCTTGAGGCAGCCCAGCAGTACGGTGACTATCTCGGGCACCATCGGCATGTAGATGCCGACCGCGTCGCCCTTTTTAATGCCCAGGCTCTTGAGCGCGTTGGCGAGTTGGTTGACCTCATTGTAGAGCTGCCAGTACGATACGGTGCGCACTTCGCCGCCGTCGCCCTCCCAGATGAACGCGAGCTTGTTTCGGCGCCAGCTCATGGCGTGGCGGTCGAGGCAGTTGTGGACGATGTTGATCTTGCCGCCGACGAACCATTTCGCCCACGGGAAGCCGCCGGAATCGTCGAGCACCTTTGTGTAGGGCTCGTACCATTCGACTCCGAGGTCCTTCAGCGCGGCGTCCCAGAACCATTCGATGTCATCCACGGACCGCTTTATGAGTTCGTCGTAATCCTTTATTTTATGTTTCCGCATGAAACGGCGTATGTTGCTTTTGGTTTTGTATGCGCCTTTGGGCTTCCAGATGATGTCCTTCATCGCTCGCTCCTCTTTGACCTTTGCCGGCATCCTCTCAGACAGCGACATTATATCACAAACGGAAACGGCGGACGGGGCGTCTTCGAGAGAACAGGCAGTGCTTGCGACGAAAAGTTCCCTCAAGAAAGCGTGGAGCAAGAGCTGTCACGGATTCGAAGCGGATTGGTTTAGAAAGACGCTCTCAGGTAATCTGTCCGACGATTGGGGATCCCCCGATCCTGCCACGGCGAGTTGTGCAAATAAATTCGCACCTACACTCTGTATTCACAGTGCAGGTGCGAATTTTTTCGGACATAAATAATTGCAGGATAATTTCTTAAAGCTCAGGAAAGAAATAGCCGACTTCGAATTCGGCCGTTTCGGGCGCGTCGGAGCCGTGGACGATGTTGTTCTGGATGTTGTCGCCCCACAGCGCGCGGATCGTGCCTTCGGCGGCGTCGGCGGGGTTGGTGGCGCCGTTGATCTCGCGCACCTTGTCGATTGCGCCCTCGCCGCGCCAGGCCATCACGACTGCCGGGCCGGACGTCATGAACTCGATCAGTTCGGGAAAGAAGGGCCGTTCCTTGTGGACGGCGTAAAAGCCCTCGGTCTTCTCGCGAGTGAGTTCGGTTCGCCGCATTGCGACGAGATCGAGGTCCGCATCTTCGTACATTTGTATGATTTTGCCGACGAGACGCTTACCGAAGCCGTCCGGTTTTACGATTGCGAGTGTTGTTTCGGTTCTTTTCCCGTTCAAGTCCTCACCTCTGCGAAATGCCTGTCGGCGCGCGCGGTGGCGCCGCTAAGACCGAAAACGTGGCGGGCGCTAACGGCCCGCCACGCGTGTTGTAACTTTGGGAAAGCCGCTTTTCCGGCTTTTCTTAATCCTTGTGATTGTGGCTTGCGGCGTAAGCCTTGATATATGAGTCGCTGTAGATGGCCTTGTTTACCAACAATTCGGCCGTGATGAACGCCTTTTTCATCTCTTCGTCGTCCGCGTCCATGATGGCGGCATCAAGCCCGTTCAAGATGCCCATCACGATCCAGGAGCGCGTGAGCAGCTCCCTTTCCTTGGCGCCCTGTCCGAGATTGCTCAGGCCGACGACGATGTGGGGCGGCGGGTCGCATAGCATTCCGAACTGACTCATCGCCTCAAGCACGATGGTGGCCTGGTCTTGCATGACGTTGGCGGGCATCACTATCGGGTCGATGTAGAGCTTGTCCGTATCGACGCCGTGCTCCACCGCCTTCATGGCGATCAGGGCGGCCGTCTCCACGCGTCCGGCAACGTCTTTCGGAATCCCTTTTTCATTGATGCACAGGCCGATTATGGAAGCGTCGTGTTCTTTTGCAAGCGGCATGTACTTGTCGAGCTTTTCCTCTTCGCCCTTGGTCGAGTTGATGATGGCGGGGTTCTTGCACGCCGCGAGACCG
>CBFDAY010000325.1:0-3638 GCA_965602895.1 uncultured bacterium | reverse complement strand
ATGTTTTTCCTGTCCTCCCTGCCGTGCGCGCGTCTCGAATCCGCCTATCGATACCGCCCCCTGCGCGAGCGCGTAGACTCTGCCGTCGGCCCCCTGGAGCGGAGTGAGCAATAGGGTGCCGCCTCGGAGGCTTTCGGCCCCGATAGTCGACACGACAGCGTCTATGCGCGCTCCTTCTTTGGCGTACGGCGGAAGCTCGGCCGTGACAATAACGGCCGCGACATTTTCCGCCCGGAGCTGGCGCGTATCAAAACTGACGCCGAACTGGTTCACTATGTTTGCAAGCATCTGGCCGGTGAAGGGAACGCGCCTGCCGTCTCCCGTGCCGTCGAGCCCCGCCACGAGGCCGTAGCCCACGAGCTGGTTGCTCCTGACCCCGTGAACAAATGCGATGTCTTTCACCCTGACGGCCGAGTGCGCGGCCGCGGGAAGAATGAGAAGAATGAGGCATGCCAGCGCCGTGATCGGTTTCAATCTCATTTTGTTCCCTCTCGCCATTTGCTTTTTCCTAAAACGGCCAGATGAATTCGAGAAATTCCGTGACTACGCCCCGCTTTTGCACGGTGCTCAGCGGCCCGACACCCTCGTATCTTATCTCGGCGTTTGAGATCTGCGTCGACAGGATGGTGTTCTGGGACGATATGTCCTGAGGCCTGATTGTGCCGAGGAGAATCACGGAGTTTCTTTCGCCGTTTATCACCGTAGTCTGGCTTGCCTCGATCCGCAGGTTTTTGTTGGCCATAATTTCGGTGATTTGACCGGTTACGGTGCCGGTCAGCTTGGATGAGCGTTTTGAAGAGCCGCTGCCATCAAACTCGCTCTCGGCGTCTATCCCAAGACTGGGATTCACCGAGATGGGTCTGCCGAAGATGTGTGTCAACCCGAAGATGTCATCGAAACCATCGAACTGCATGTCGAGTTCGGTCTCTTTGCTGGTATCGGTGCTCGTGCTGCTGGATGCGCTAAAGCTCTCGATAATCATGATTGTAATTATGTCGCCTATCTTGAATTCCCCTTTGGTCATGGAATAGAGGGATGAGGGCTGTGTGGCCGCGCCGTTCCATATCGAGTCGGCAAGACCGATGCCCTGCCCTATTGGCGCCGCCAGCATGAATGCCGCCAACGAGATAACAATCCACGCGAACGTTTTTCTTCGAGCGCTCATTTTTTCTCCTCCATCTTGGGAAGCGGACACAGGACGGCGGGGCTGTCTTTGAACCGCACTCCCAAAAAGAGTTTTCGAGGGATCTTCTTCCGGAGGGCCTGAGACCCGGGCTTGATCCTGAGCACCAGGCGCCTCATACCTCCATTATGGCTGTCCATACTTATTCTCCTTGTCTGACCATTTGCAGCGTCTTGGAATCCAGCACCATGGCTTTCACGATCTTCTTCGAGGGGAGCCTCACGCGCACTACCTCATCGGCGGCGCCGTCCTCGAGCACGCGTCCCATGGTCAATACTTGAAATCCGCTTCCGGCGCATACGACCGACTTGAATTCGCCGCGGCGCACGACCGGGGGAAGGGTGAGCAGATCGGCGCGCAGCACGCTGCCGGGTTGGATCGTGCGTCTGGCCAGGAGCCCCACGGCTTCTTCGACGCTTGTCAGCGAGTCCTCGTCGACAAGCGATTGCTCGATTTTTTCAATCGCGACGTCGGAGGCGCCGACCGGCCGCCCTCGGGAAAGCTTTCGGGCGGCGACAAGGGCCTCGACATAGCGCTCTACGTCGAACCTGTGGACCAGCGTGCGATATGGCCTGCCGTCAACGATCACCTGAAGACGCGCGAGCACGCTTCCGCAAAAATCCTCATCGGGCGCTGTTTCGACCGCGACGGCGCGCTCTCCGACCGGGACCGGTACCGGATGCAGATTTTTTGGCGCTCTGGCTATAAATGAATCCCGAGGCCATCTCATGCGTTCGGAGACGTGCTCGGAAAAGATGCGCTCGAGTTCCTCTATCGAAATGAGATCGTATTCCCGTTTGACGATCACCTGGGAATGGCCCGCAAGCTCAAGTCCTGAAAGGTCGAGACCCGAAGCCCTGAGGGCCGAAACAGTGGCGGCGGCGCTCAATATCTGGGTCTCGGCGGGCGGCGGCGCAGAGCAAATGACAACGGAGCGAAGCCTTTCGAGCCGCTCCTGCGATTGACCGCCCGAAATGTCGGCGATGTCGCCGAGCCTCACCACGGCGGAGGCGACGCCGGTCTCGCCCCTGAGCGTTATGGTGGCGGCTCGCGCTGCGGCAGCCGATGACGCGAGAACTATCAGGATACAGAAAGCAACGGCAATGCTTCGTCTCATTTCACTCCGGTGTTATTGTCCCAATGTTACTGGCCCAGGTTGTTGGCTGTCTGGAGCATTTCGTCGGAAGTCCGAATCACTGAGGAATTCACCTCGAAAGCCCTTTGGGTTATTATGAGTTGCACTATTTCGTCTACGACTGAAACATTGGAGCTTTCAAGAAATGCCTGCCTGAGCGTACCCGCCCCTTCTTCGCCCGCAACACCCAGGATCGGGTCGCCGGAGGCCTCCGACTCACGAAACAGGTTTCGGCCCTGGCTCAGGAGACCGGCGGGGTTGATAAAGCGCGCGAGTTCGATCTGCCCGAGTTCGTCGGTAGTGGCGTCCGACAGCGTAACCGAAACGGTGCCGTCAACCCCGATCGCGATATCGATCGCGTCTTCCGGAATCGTGATCTCCGGCTCGAGCATCAGGCCGTCGGGAGTCACAATTGTCCCATCGCGATTGAGTTCAAAAGCTCCATCGCGCGTGTAGGCTATCTCACCGTCCGGAAGAGTGATCTGAAAAAACCCATCGCCCTCGATCGCAATGTCCAGGGCGTTCCCGGTCTCTACGAAGGAACCCTGCAGGAACAACTTTGTCACAGCGGAAATGCCGACTCCGTGGCCGACCTGTATGCCCGATGGGACCTCGAGTCCTTGCGCAGAGACGGCGCCGGGAGCGCGGAACGTTTGGTACAGCAGGTCCTGGAAATCAACCCGGCTGCGTTTGAACGCGGTTGTACTGACGTTGGCCAGATTGTTGGCGACAACGTCGAGACTCAACTGCTGGGCCTTCATCCCCGTGGCCCCGGTGAAAAGAGACCTTTGCATTGCGACCTCCGATCCGTTTCAATCGCGGTTATGTGCGCGCTATCTCATTGACAGCGGCGTCGAGCGATTCGTTGAATGCGATGATAACGCGCTGATGCGCTTCGTAGCTGCGAGCGGCGTCCATCATGGCCGCAAGTTCCTCTATTGTATTGACATTCGACCGTTCGAGCGCTCCGGCCCGCAGGCTGGGTGTTGCGACCGGAGCGGCGGCGGCGCGTACCTCCTCGGAGGCGCCGTACAGGTCCCGGCCATACCTGGAAAGCTTGTAGGGCTTGGGGAAATCCACGATTCGCACGCGTTCGGCGGGATCGCCGTCGACCATGACGTCGCCGCCCGGCGAAATCGTAACTGTCTCGCCGCGTGTGACAATAGCCCCCTGCTGTCCAAGCACGGGATAGCCGTCGCGGGTGACGATCTGGCCGTTGGAATTGAGGGTGAAGCTGCCCGCCCGCGTGTAGCGTTCGCCCGCCGGAGTGCGTATTACAAAGAAACCGGAGCCGTCGATGGCGACGTCGAGAGGATTGCC
>CBFDAY010000324.1:0-3639 GCA_965602895.1 uncultured bacterium | reverse complement strand
AGGAACAGGCGCCACCATAATTCGTGCCGGTGGCGGGATGATGTGGCGCGCGGAAGCGGGAGTCTTCACGACCGCAAGGGGGACCGCCTACGAGCTATGGAAACGGCCCTGGCCTGTAGGCCAGGATGAAAGCGGGATCGAAGGTCTTGTCGCCGCAGCGGTGCTCGCCGCAAACCCACATAACAGCCAGCCATGGCTCTTTCGTGTCAGGCAAGACGGCATTCAGCTCTTTGCCGACCGTGCCCGCAAGCTCAGGGCAATCGACCCCGACGAGCGGGAATTGATGCTCGGGCTTGGCTGCGCACTGGAGAATCTGGCGTTGGCGGCCGAGGCGCGCGGATACAAAGCAGGCGTGACGCTTCTCCCCGAAGGACCGGAAAGCGACCTGGTGGCGGCAATTGAATTACAGCCGGCCGAGCCAATGCCGAGTCCGCTCTACGACATGATTCCCATGCGTCGGACGAATCGCGCTCGCTACTCCGGGAAACCAATTCCCGACAATGACCTAACCGATCTCGCCGAATTGGCTCAAGCCGATCCGGCGTTGCGCCTGCATCTTTATGTTGAAGAGAGCGAGCGAGAGCCCGTCGGAGATCTTATCGTCCGCGCGTGTGAGATCCAGGCGAGCGATCCTGCCCAGCATGCGGAGACGGCCTCGTGGTTCAGGAAAAACGACAAAGAGATTCTGGAGCACAGGGACGGAATAACAATCGATGCGGGCGGAAACCCATATCTGATGCGCGTATTGGCAAAGATTTTCATTTCAGACAAGACAATCCACGGCCCTTCATTCGGCGAGTTCTTCATAAAGAGCACGAGGATGCAGGTAGAATCCGCATCGGCATTCGCGGTAATTTCCGGAGAAAGCAAGTCACCGGAGATGTGCCTTCGTGCAGGCCGCCTCTATCAGAGAATCCACCTCTGGGCCACGAGCCGGGGCATTGCGCTGCATCCGCTGAATTATCCGCTCGAAAACAGGCCCGATATGAGAGGCGATGTCGCCGCCCTGCTCGGCTCGAACGACCGCGAGGCGCTCATCCCGTTCCGCCTGGGCTACGGGCCGGAGGTTCCCCACAGTCCTCGCCGGGCGATTGAGGATATCCTCATATCTTAGATAATCCGGGGACATAATACCTATTTGGGGGATTCCGGATTATTGGCTGGCCCCGCAACAAGCATAAATAAGTATTATGTCCCCGGATTACCGGATTAAAATCGGGAGTCTTTTCTCTCGCTTTGCGCTTGACAGGATTTTAATTGTGTGATAAGCTGACTAATGCGTTAGTCAGCAAGCTATGTCCGGCCGAAACGACCGTGCGGCGCGGCTATCTTCGGAATGCGCGGCAAAGATATTGGCACGACGCGATACTCAAAAGCGAGGTGGTTCTCATGAAGCGTGTCCTTTTCACCAACCCATACGGACCATACGATCTCGAATGGGGCGAAAACCAGTACGACATACTCGAGTCACGCCTCCAGCGCGGGCAGGGTCCCTTCACGCTCAAGTCGCACTCCCACTGTCTTGCGCTCAATTTGATTGCCGAAAACATTAACGCGCAGAGCACCGTGATGGAGTACCCTCATATCGAGGACTTTGAGGAAGAACTCAGGAAAGGATACGACTACCTTGGCATACAGATTATTTCCATAACCATCAACAAGGTGGCTCGTATGATCCGGATAGCGAGGGAAATCTCCCCCCAAACCAAGATAATAATCGGCGGATACGGTGTTTTGAATCTCTACGACCCCCCGCCGGGGGAAACCGGCGGAGACTCGGAGTACATTTTGAGAGAAGCCGATTACCTCTGCAAGGAGGATGGCGTGCGCTTCATGCGCAAGATTCTCGGAGACGAGCCGGTCGACCGACCGATGACACAGAAGTACTTGCCCCGCGGGTCAGCCCATTATCCGGGATTCGAGGGTTTCGCCGACCGCTCAATGGGAATGGCGCTGGTCGCCCTCGGGTGTCCCAACGGGTGCGAATTCTGCTGCACGTCGGCCATGTTCAAGAGAAAGAAGATATATGTCGCGACCCCCGAAGAGACTTTTGAAACCCTGAAGCACAACTGCCGGCGCAACGGCGGCCGCGCGACTTCCACCACCCTTTTGGACGAGGACCTCCTGCTGAATCCCGACTACGTTCGGGCGCTCGGAAAACTGATACAGGAAGACAAAGAGTTCGGACTGCGCAAATTGAGCTATTTCTGCTTCGGCGACCTGCGATCGCTCACCCAGTACAGCATGGAGGAACTGCTCGAACTTGGTCTCGACAATGTATGGATCGGGGTTGAATCAGGCCTCGACGACGTGATCACATCCGAACACAAAATCGAAAAACGCGCCTGCGACGATGTCAAGTCCACATTCGAGGGCCTGGAGCAATACGGGATCGGGACCACGGCCTCGATGGTGCTCGGGTGGGATTTCCATACGCCCGAGAATATCGAGCAGGACATCGACTTCTTCGTGGGACTCGGGCCGTCCTCATATCAGATGACCTTCTTGACCGCGTGTCCCGGCACTGATCTTTATAAAAGAATGAAAAAGGCCGGGCGCATATATCCCGATATGACGTATCACGATGTCCAGCAATGCAACGACGCGACGTTTATTGCCAAAAACTTCGGTCCGGGCGAGCTAAAGGGGCATTTCGAGCTGGCGCATAAAAAACTTTACGAAACCAACGGCCCCGGCATATTCCGCACGTTCCAGCTCAACCTGAACGGCTACGAAACCTGCAGCCAATCCTCGCGTCCCCTGCTCCGGGAGCAGAAGGCGGCATTTTTCGCCGAGCGGTGCGAAAGGAGCTATTCGCTGTTGGAAGCCGTCGCAAGGCATGCCCCGACCGACGTCGTCCGCGAGAAGGTCAAAGAAACGCGGGAGAAGTACCTCCGCCTGTTCGGCGAGCCGAGCGAGGAGAAAAAAGCGCATTCCGAAGTCTTCTGCGACCTCGTGGCGCAGCGAGTCGAAGAACTCAAGAAACCCCGCTCCGAGGAACCGTTCGACCCGCCTGTCCGGCGCATGTACTACAACCCCGAGCAAGGCCCGGTTCCCACCATAAAGAGGGGTCGCGGCCCTGAAGAGCCGATCCCCTACAAGGTGTTCGACGAGCCCGAGCCCGCCGGAGCCGCACGCTGACTGGAGGAGACGATGGCACGCACCAAAGCGGCGGAGATCGCGCGCGAGACCACACGCAAAGAACTCCTCGGCGCCGCACTTGAGATTTTCGGAGAAAGGGGTTATGCTACGACCACCATATCCGACATCGTGCGGGCCGCCGGTGTGACTCAGGGAACATTCTACCTTTATTTCAAGAACAAGGCCGACATATTCTCCGAATTACTAAAAGAATACAGGATGGTGATGATCTCCGGCCTCGTCGTTGCCGGCCTGGAGAATGTCGCGACAAAGGAAAATTGGCTGCATATGGCGGACCGCATCGCCGATTTCCTGCTCGACCACATTAAGACCTACGCCGATTTCATGCGGCTTTTTATTTCCGAGGCGACAGCGATCGGGTCCGAATTTCACGAAGACTCCGATGCCTTTACGGCCGGGGTGATCCATCAGATCATCCGTATGCTCGAGCATGGTAATAAAATGGGGCTGCTCAGGGACATTGACGTCGAGGCGGTG
>CBFDAY010000323.1:0-3660 GCA_965602895.1 uncultured bacterium | reverse complement strand
TTACGGTCTGCCGGATGAGTGTGGGTGAAACAGGAAGGGTGAGAGGATGGCGGCTTGATGGAGCGCGCGCATAGAATAGCGAGGATAGAGTTTTTTTGCTACTCGCGCTCTCGCTCGCGATTCACAGGATCTTTCCGATAGTCCGGCTGCGCCTGCATGTGTGCGACAGCAGGGCAGGGAACCGCCGTCGCGGCCTGGGGAGCAGGAGTCACTGCCCGATCCTGTAGCTGCGACCGGTTTCCATGAACGCGTGGATGTTATCCACCGGGGCTTCCTGCGGCACGTCGCAGGCGGTGCTCAAAATGTAGTTGTGATATGGCTCCATGCGCCTCAGCAATGACATAACTTCATCCTTCACTTCCTCCGGATTTCCATAATACATTGCGTGGGTGGTGCTTATGTTTCCAATGATGACAACATCCTCTGGTACCATCCGCGCAACCTTGAGCAGATCCACTCCCTTTTCCTTTGAATCCAGACTCATGCCGTGGATTCCGGATTCGGTCATCTCATTTATCAGGTGCATGCTGTTTCCGCAGATGTGATATACCATATTGACTTCTCTATAGCTGTCCACGAGATGCCTGACGTAATCGGCCGAGAACTCTCGGAATTGATCCGGGCCGAGCATTACAGCGGTGGGCTCCAGTATGACGATGGGGTCTGACTTTGCGCGGATCAACATGCCGATGTATTCGTGGATCGTTTCGGTCACGAGACGGCACAGCTCGCCCAGCCCTTTCGGGTCCATCAGCGTCGCTATGGCGGCCTCTTGCGCGCCCATTATCATGGCTGAGAGGGAGTAGGGTCCCACGGTATAGGCTCCCCTGACGATGTTGTCCGGCAGCCCTATCTTCAGAAGTTTCATTGTCTCCACGTAGGAATTCATCCGCGAGTCATAGCCGATATCGATGTTTCGCAGCTTGTCTATCTCGGCCAAATCGAAATCGGTCTTCGGGACTGTGGCGGTATCGTTGACGGGGACAATTGTGTATCTCGCCAACGCGTTCGCTTCGACGGACAGGTCCATCAGGGGAAAGACGGCGTCGGGTGAAAATGTATCGGCAACAGTCTTAATGACCCTGAAGTGTTCGCTGGCGTTTTGCTGGGCGAGTTTGACGTTTGTTTCGCTCAGCCTGACGCCGGGGAGACCCAGGAGAGGAGCGACAAGCCTTCTACCGTTCTCATATGCCCTTTTCGTGATGTCCGACAATTTTGTTTCCGGCACTGGAAACGATCCTTTCTCTCAATATGAATGCCGCCGCCCTCGCAGCCTTAATAGTCGCAGTGTTCCCGGAAGGCCTCCCACATGGCCCGGATGTTCTCGGGCGGCACGTCGGGCTGAATGTTGTGGACGGCCGCAAACACGAATCCGCCGCCCGGCGCCAGATCGTCTATTCGGCGCTTGACTTCGGCTTTGACGTCGGCGATGGAGCCGCGGGGCAGGATGTCCTGCGTGTCCACACCGCCGCCCCAGAAGCAGAGGTCGGAGCCGTACTCCCTCTTGAGTTCTTTTGTATCCATGCCGGCCGCACTTACCTGCACTGGGTTGAGCGCGTCGATGCCCGTCTCGATGAGGTCGGGGATCAGCTCGCGTACGCTTCCGCAGGAATGCAGCAGTATTTTAACATCAGTCTTCGCCGTTTTCTTGATATGATCGAAGAGTCTCACGTGGCGGGGTTTGAGGAGTTTGCGGTACATATCAGGCGACATGATCGAACTCTTTTGCATGCCAAGGTCGTCGCTGTGCAAGCAGATATCGACATTGTCGCCGACGGTCTCGAGCGTCTTTTCCCACAGCTTCATCTGGAACTCGTTGATGCGGTCGAACAGCTCACCTATAAGGTCCGGTTTGAGAATCATGTTCGTGAGGAAGGGTTCCATCCCGCACAGCAGGTGGCCCATGTCGAACAAACCGAGTCCGTAGAGACTGATCATAACGGCGCATCCCGTCGCGCGGAGCCGCCGGGCTTCTTCCGCGAGGCCCGCGAATCTTCCCTCCTGCTCCGGATCGGGCCATGGGAAATCGGCGAGCTGTTGGGCTGTCAGATCGCCTTTCAGGGGAAAATCGACAGGGTCCATGTAAAGGCTCGACTCGGGCTTGGCCCACTTTATGCCCCACTCATCACGAAAAGTCATGGTCGTGCCTTCAAATTCGATTTCGGCCTCGGGTTCCGAGGGAAGTTGGACCAGGGCGCCTCGCGTGTCGACTTTTAGATGCCTCAGGATGTTCTCGGGAACCTGCTTGAAGCCGCCGGCCTCGACGAATAGGTTAAACAGCGTATCGTCCGGCTCCTCCTCGAGTCCCATCAATTTGGTGAAAGGGTCGTATGCCTGGGTTGTGATTCCAGTCTCGATGGAGCTTCCGAGATCGAAGGGAATCCGGTCGGGCTCTCGATGGTCGATCGCATCAAGCACCCGCCGGCGCGGCGTATAATTGGTATCGTTCATTTTGCGTTCTTCCTTTTCGCGGTGCCGGGAGGAATCAGAGAATGGCGTCGCCGTCTCGGCGCCCACAACCGGCGCCGGTCCGGCGATTGAATAATTGTATCCCAAATTTTCCGTGGTATCAAGGGTTTTTCGGAATCGGATATAAACACGCGGAAGCTTTTATGTCGGCGATTTCAAGGCAAAGGGGAAATTCCAGTCTCCATAACCCCTTGACATGCCATATTCTCGGGGTTATAATGAGATTGGTTGGCCACCCTAAAGGTATGGTGCATGACTCAATCTGTGAAAATCTCAGCCGATATGGGGAGTGATATGAAGCTCACTGAATACCTGACCAAGGATTGCATAATATCCAACCTCAAGACTCGTGACAAAATACATGCGATTAAAGAGCTTGTTCGCCTTTTGCAAAAGCGCGAAAAGATTGACGAAATGGATACCGCAATCGAGCGCGTGGTCGAGCGCGAGAGTTTCGACAGCACGGGAATCGGCTCGGGTATTGCCATACCACACGCGCGCATCAATACGATTGATTCCCTCGTATGCGCAGTAGGGCGCAAGCGCGAAGGGCTGGAGTACCGCTCGATAGACGGCAAACCCGTTCATCTCATTTTCCTGATCCTGTATCCCCCGGCCGATTCACATAAATATCTCTATTTCATCGCTTCGCTGTCGCGTCTTGTGTTAAATGAGAACCTCGTAGAGAAGTTGATGGAGGCGGCCACCTCGACGAGCATGTATAAGGTTCTCGACAAGGCCAGCGAAACCCTGGTGCATTCCGAGGCGACCGCGACCTCGGGCTCGAAGTCGGCCGCGGAAGCGGTGATCATGAGAGGCACCAATTCGGATCTCATGCTCCTTATCAGGCTGATGAGAATGGAAGATATTATCAAGGCCGACAAGGGTTCCGCAAAGACCCTGAAAGATAGGCTCGAACAGGTGCGCTCGTGCATTTCTCCTCGGATTCTCGCCCACTACGACCGTCTGAAAACGCGGGTCGGCCAGCCTGTCGTGGCGGTGGAAGAGGAAATATGCCTCGGCTGCAATCTTAAACTATCTTCATCCTTTGCGCAGGAGCTTCGCGACTCGAACAGCATCAAGACCTGCCCCAATTGCACGCGCTTCCTTTACGCGGTCTAGTGTCGTGTTAACCTTATATTGTCGGTCTCAGAGTCCCGCAAGTTGTCCAAGGCAAGGCACAGCCACGCA
>CBFDAY010000322.1:0-3677 GCA_965602895.1 uncultured bacterium | reverse complement strand
CAGTTATATTATGTTGGCTCGACAATCGGCCAGACATATTTCCGGACACATCAACGAAGGCTGACATAATAAAGCAAGGCCAATAAAAGGAGACGCCGATGTCACCGCGGGTAATGCCGGAAAATCGGATCGCCGATATCATCCGGGCGGCCGCGGATGTTTTCATCCAAAAGGGATACCGGCTGGCCCAAATGGAGGAAATCGCAAAAAGGGCCAGTGTCTCCAAAGCGACTATTTATTACTATTTCAAGAGCAAAATCCATCTGTTCTACCATATGCTTGAGAATGGCGTGCCCGCCGACGGCGCGACCGCGGCCCAACCGAGCGCAACACCTCCTAAGACCGAGCGCGAGCTGCTCCATCTGTTGGAGAAGCGGCTGGAGGAGCGAAGCAGGTTGACATACCTGAGCGGCCTGCTCGAAAGCGAACCGGCAGATGTCGATCTGGAGGTCGAGGTTGAGAAGATAGTGGAAGAACTGTGGGATGTCTGCGAAAGGAATCGCATTCAAATCGTAGTCCTGGAAAAATCCGCCTTCGAGTTTCCGGAATTGGCTGAGGTGTACGACAAATACGCTCGCAGGCGATTGCTGCGACAGCTTGAGCGATACCTTGAAGGCCGAATCCGTCTCGGCGCGATTCGGCCATTGAACTCGGTCGGGGCGACGGCGCGCCTTATCATGGAATCGCTGGCATGGTTCGGGTTCAAGCAGCTGGGCATGCCTCCTGCGCTGCGCTATTCCAAGGCCGAGACACTGCCCGACCTGATTTCGATTTTCGTAGGCGGTCTGAAGAAATGACGGGCACGGGTGCGCGTGTCTGCTTCATCCGAGGAATTGGGAGGGGAAACGATGGATAAAGCCGGAATCCGGCCGGAAAGGCGGTACGATATAGATTGGCTGAGGGTGCTGGCCATGCTCATGGTGCTCTTTTTTCACTGCGCCAGGTTTTTCGATGACGGAGGCTGGCATGCGAAGAGCGGCGAAATCAGCTATGGCATGACGGTGTTTGTCGGGGTCGTCGCGCAATGGATCATGCCTATCTTCTTTGTGCTTTCCGGCATAAGCTCTTATTACGCGCTCAACTACCTCAGCGGCAAGAAATATCTCGGCGCCAGGGTCAAGCGGCTCGTCGTGCCGCTGGTTGTCGGCTCACTCACGCATGTATCGTTTCAGGTGTACATCGAGCGCCATACTCAAGGCGGATTCTCCGGATCTTTCTTCGCGTTTTATCCGCACTACTTCGACGGTTTCTACGCGTTCGGCGGCAATTTCGCGTGGATGGGGCTCCACCTTTGGTATCTCGAAATGCTCTTCTTTTTCTCGCTGATCACGCTTCCGCTCTTTGTCTGGACAAGAAGAGAGAGGGCGAAAAGTCTGATCGCGGGGGCCGCCGATTTTCTAAAAAGGCCGGGCGCGCTATTCCTGATGGCCGTTCCACTCGGCGTGGTTGAGTTGCTTTCCAATCTGGATCCTGGCTTCGTTGGCAGAAGAGATTTTGGTGGCTGGTCCCTGTTTCCGCATCTTGTGTTCTTTCTCTCGGGCTATCTGCTGGCATCCGATTCCCAATTCAGGCCGATCCTGGAAAGGAACAGAAAAGTCGCGCTGGCGATGGGCATAATTGCCACAACAGTGGGCTTCTTCTTGCTCGAATCGGATCACTCATCCCGCAGTTACTTCTTTTCCTTCCTCCGCGCTTTTAATTGCTGGTTCTGGCTGATCGCAATACTCGGCTTCGGGAGTAGATACCTCGACTTCAATAATCGCGTTTTGAAGTACGCGGGCGAGGCCGTGTTGCCGTTTTATATTCTTCATCAGAGCGTGATCATTGTGATCGGCTATTTCATCATCGACTGGAATGCGGCCGTGGCGCCCCAGTATCTCTTCCTGACCGCGACATCATTTGCCGCGATCATGATTCTGTACGAAGTGTTTGTGAGGCGCGTCAATGCGATGCGGTTTCTGTTCGGAATGAAACCGAAAAAGCGCCGGTTTGCCGGCGCCCAGCCGACTTGATGGAATAAGCGATGCAACTGTAGATGGGGCAATCGCTTGCCGGAAGGGTTACTTGTTGGTCGCAAACCTTGAAAGGAAACAGTCATGAATGATCTCAAGGAAAGAAGCAACATCTATATCGGAATCGATCCCACGGCCATCGGACACAGGGCTTTGCTCTACTCGCTGGGCTTCACGAGCGAGCAGATCGAGAAGCCGCTTATCGCGATTGCCAACACCTGGAACGAATTGCATCCCGGACACGCCCACCTCAATCGGCTGGCGGCAAAAGTCAAAGAGGGAGTATGGATGGCCGGTGGCATGCCGGCCGAGTTCAACACGATCAGCATTTGCGACGGGTTCACGGTCGGCCACGGGGGTATGCGCTATGTCCTGCCCAGTCGCGAAGTGATCGCCGATTCCGTCGAGCTGACCGTCGAGGCGCACCGGTATGATGCGATGGTACTCATCGGCTCGTGTGACAAGATCATTCCCGGTTTGCTCATGGCGGCCGCGCGCGTGGATATACCGGCAATCGTAGTCGTGGGCGGCCCGATGTTTCCCGGCTACTGGCCGAGACTCAAGCTGCGGTGGGGCGAGGCCGCGATGGACAAAGTGTCCGATCTCGCTAATCGCGGTGAGCTGTCGGACGAGCAGCTCGAAGAGCTGGCGACGTGCATCTACCCGTGCGGAGGCGCTTGCTACGGCATGGGAACCGCGAACACGATGGCTTGCCTGACCGAGGCGCTCGGCATGTCGCTTCCCGGCGACGGCACGGCCCACGCCACCACCGCAAAGAAAGAGCGCCTCGCCGTCGAGGCGGGCGTCACCGTCATGAGGCTGCTCAAAGAAGGGCTGACACCGTCGAAGATAATGACCGACGCCGCCCTCGAAAACATGCTGCGCGTCAACATGGCCATCGGCGGCTCACTGAACACCGTGCTTCACATTCCCGCCATTGCGCACGAACTCGGAAAGCGGATCAGAATGGATGCGTTCGACTCGATGTCGCGCGAGACCCCGCATTTGTGCAATATAGAACCGTCGGGCTCCCATGCCTTGTCCGACCTTGAAGAGGCGGGCGGCATCCCCGGTGTGATGAAGCGGCTCGGGAACAAGCTGAATCTCGAATGCGTCACGGTTACCGGGGAAAGCGTCTCGGATAATCTCGAAAAGGCCGAGGTGTTCAATGATGAAGTCATCCGGCCCGCGGACTCGCCGGTTCACGAATACGGCGGCATCGCCGTGCTCAAGGGAACCCTCGCCCCCGGCGGCGCGGTGATCAAGCAGGTCGCAGTCGATCAATCGCAGTGGAAATTCGAGGGCCCAGCGCGCGTGTTCGAGTGCGAGGAGGATGCGACCGAGGCGCTGATGGCGTCGAAAATCCAGGCGGGCGATGCGATCGTGATCAGGTACGAAGGTCCCAAGGGCGGGCCCGGCATGCGTGAGATGCAGATGTTCCGGTCGCTGCTGAAATTCGTTGGACTCCTTGACAAAGTCTATCTGATTACCGATGGTCGCTATTCCGGCTACACGGGCGGCGCATGCATCGGCTACCTCTCACCCGAGGCCGCCGACGGAGGGCCGATCGCGCTGATCAAGGACGGCGACACTATCTCCGTCGATATCGAAGCCCGAAAACTGGATGTCAAGCTCAGCGACGAGGAGCTTGAGAAAAGACGCAAG
>CBFDAY010000321.1:0-3695 GCA_965602895.1 uncultured bacterium | reverse complement strand
GAGATTTTTTCAAAAAGGAATGGGCCGGGGAATGCGAGCGGTGGCGCGGATTCGGTATCTTGGCCTAATCGATGAGGTGCTGATACGGGTTCTTTGTCTTCCCGTTTAACCGGACCTCATAGTGCAGGTGCGGGCCTGTGCTGCGGCCGCTGCTTCCGAGAAGGGCTATGGAGTCGCCTCGCTCGACGCGGTCGCCTTTCTTTACGGAGAGCTTATCGTTATGTCCGTAGACTGTACGATAGCCGTAGCCGTGGCGTATCTCAATGGTTCGGCCGAGTCCGGTGCGCCAGCCGGCAAAGGTCACCACGCCGTCGGCGGGGGCAATGATGGGCGTCTTTCGCGGCGCCACTATATCCGTGCCGTCGTGAAACCTTCTCTGCCCATTGATCGGATCGCTCCGATAGCCATAACCCGAGGAGATCCACGCATCGGGCGAGTAGACCGGGTTTATCGAGGGAATGCTCGAAAGGCGTTCCTGCTCCTTTTCGAAGGCCTCCTGTATTTCGGAAAAGCCGTCATGAGCGGCGGCGATGGCCAGGAGGAAGACCTCGGTCGACGCGTCCTGATCTCCGGAAAATGAATATGACCGGATATTCCGATCGAAGGGATTGAGAATGGCGTCGCTTATTTCCGGCCCCCCTTGTCCGCCCATGCCTGCCTCGTCGACCTTCATACGCCTCGGTCTGAGTCCCGCTATCGTTCGCAGCTTGTCTTCGAGCAAGAGGAGGTCCGCGAATTTCTTTTCTATCGTTGCAAGCTCGGAGTCGCGCTTTTCCACTTCCTGCCTGAGGCCGCTTACAAGAACGGCATGCTCCTTTTTCCAGAGTCCGAACTTGACGACGCATAGCGTTACGACGCCCATGAATGCAATCGAGAGAATAAGAGCGCCCAGTTTCAGGGTTTGAGCGCTTACGCTAATGGTCAGTCCCGACTCCGACGTGTTGGGAACGACCATTATGTCCCATCGTTTCTGCATTTTAACCCTGTAGACAGTCCTCACCCAATGACATCGGCATGCAAAGATATGCACATACCATGCCATAGGGGGGCCAAAGCGGGATGTGTCAGTATAACACGTTGTTGGACAGTGGGTTGGGATATCTGGGCATGCTCGCGCCATGGCCCGATATCTGTCCGGGAAAGTACGAAATTGTAGCCGGTGAACAATGTTGAACTAAGCCGGCGTCTTGTGGCAGACGGCGAAGAAGTCGAGACATCCGGCGAATTCGTCGCGTCTGAAATGGAAGTTCTTGTAGGTTATGCGGCCGCACAGATCGGGGTCGCCGCGCTTGAGTCGGGTGCGCATGAGTCGACTTGCGATGTCGAAAAGGGGCTGTTTTATGCCCTGGGGCAAACGCTTGGAGAGGTTGAACACGTCCAGACGCATGAATTTGTCGACCCATTTGCGGTTGCTGCGCCAGTAGCGCATGAACAATTCGTCTCCGTAGACTCCGTACATCTCCACCGAATCGAAGTGGGCCCTTAGAAGTCCCTCGAATTCCGATGCCGTGAATTCATGAAGGTGATAGGGGTTTTCCGACGGGGTCTCCTCCTTGTTCAGCGTGGCAAGCAGGGCGGGGGAGTCGTAGCGCACGACCCTTTTGATCTCCGCAACGAGTTCCTCCGGCCTCTCAAGATGTTCTATCATCTGGAAACATACCACGGCGTCGAGAGAGCAATCGTCGAGCCCTATGGGCGGCGCCTTCATCGCCGTGAATTCGATTTTGCCCGCGCCGTAGTTTTCGCGCGCGACCTGCAGGGCTTTTTCCGAGTAGTCCACCGCGATCACCGAGGAGGCCCTTTCGGCCAGCACCGAAGCGCCGATGCCTTCGCCGCATCCTATCTCGAGTACGTGGCGGCCCTCGACATACTCAAGCGCCTTCCTGTAGGCCGCCATCTGGCGTTCGCGTATAGGCTGTTCCGCCGCGTCGTCCGCGGGCGTTCGCTCGGCCGAAATAATTGCAGGCACTGGATCTCTCCTGTTTGTTTCCGGATTTCCGGCTTTTCAACAAGCCTCAGTATAGCCGCGTCCGTGTGCGCCGGTCAAGCCGGGGAGTATCCAGCCCGGCTTGGTTTGATGCGGGCCGTGTGCTAAAATAGGGCCGACGATTTATCAAAAGAATTCCAATGCGGCCGTGCCGCAGCAGAAGGGAGCCATAAATTGGACAGCGTTGTTTACTTTGGCGATATGCGAACGAAGAGGGGGGCGAGTCTGCCCGAGAAAGTGGAGCGGATGCTCAAGGAGCTCGCAATGTTCAAGAACATTCGCAAGGGCGAGCTTGTGGCTGTTACGCTTCATTTCGGCGAGCGCGGCAACACCGGATTCGTGAGACCGCTTTATATCAGGCGGATAGTCGATCTAATTCGGAAGGCCGGCGGTAAACCCTTTCTTACGGACGCGAACACGCTCTATCGCGGCGAGCGTTCGAACGCGGTTGACCACCTTAATCTCGCGGTGGAGCATGGTTTCAGCTATGCCGGCGTGAATGCGCCGATCATCATCGCCGACGGCCTGCGCGGTAAGGATTACGTCGAGGTCGAGACGAACGGCAAGTATTTTAAGAAGGTGAAAATCGCCTCATCGGCCTATCATGCCGATTCGTTGCTTTCGGTGGCCCATGTCAAGGGGCACATGATCTTCGGTTTCGGCGGGGCGATCAAGAATGTCGGCATGGGGCTCGGCGCCCGAAGCGGAAAACAGATGATGCACGCCGACCTGGAGCCGAGCATAATCTCCAAGAAGTGTGTCGGATGCGGCCTGTGCGTCAAGTGGTGTCCCACGGGTTCGCTCAAGCTGGAGGACCGAAAGGGGCGCGAGGTTCCGCTTTCCGTACTCGATGCAAGTACCTGCAGCGGTTGCGGCGAATGCGTTGTCACATGCCCGCACGAGGCCATAAAGATCAGCTGGAGCGGGGCACCGCAATCGGTCCAGGAAAAAACTGTCGAATTCGCCTGGGGCATTGCTAAGGAAAAGCCCGGGAAAATCGGAGCCATAAATTTCCTTATGGACATATCACCGGACTGCGACTGCCTCCCGCGCTCCGATGCGTCCATCGTTGCGGACATAGGGATACTCGCCTCCGATGACATCGTCGCGATCGACCGTGCATCGATCGATCTCATCAACCGCCAGCCGTCGCTGGGGGGCACGGCCATCCCCGAAGGCAAGCTGGGAGAGAGCGACAAGTTCGGCGCGCTTCACGGGGTGGATTGGATGCACCAGTTCAATTACGCCGAGCAGATCGGCCTTGGCGCCACCGAATATGAGATCAAAGAAATCTGATACCGAAAGTATTTTCCGGGCATCGCATATTTCGAACAGGGTGTTAACGACGAGCTGAACGAGACGATATTCGAGTACGATTTCGGAGCCGGTTGCGGCGGTTGCGGGGGCACGGGCGAGGTTGTAACCAAAATCACATACCCCGACCTGAACTACGAGACTTTCAAATACGACGCCAACGGCAACCTCACGCTCAAGACCGACGCCAACGGCGACGACACCGACTATGAGTATGACGCGCTCAACCGGTTCACGAAGAAAACCTACGAGGACTATAGCGCGGCTGTGTTCGAGTATGATAAAATAGGTAATATGACAAAGGCCGAGAACGACGACAGCACGGTCACGTTCGATTACGACAACGTGTATCGGCTGATCGAGACGACACAGAAGATTTACACCTATCCCACCT
>CBFDAY010000320.1:0-3724 GCA_965602895.1 uncultured bacterium | reverse complement strand
AGTTCAGGCGAAAGCGCCTCATCGCCGGGCCGCTCGCGCGGCTGCTGATCGAGAGCGCTTTGCCGGAGTTCGACCACGGGGCGTACGATTTTTTTGCCGTTGTCCCCCTGCATCGGAACCGGATGAAGGAGAGGGAATACAACCAGTCTGAACTCATCGCCGAGCGCGTTTGCGCGCACCTGCCCAAGACCGACCTTCGTCCCTTATTGAAGCGGGTAAAGGACACGCCGAGCTTCAGCAGGCTCGCCGCAGGCGAGAGACGGACGTGGATCAGGAATGCATTCAGGGTTGTAGGCGAAACCGATGTGAAGAAGAAAAGGATTCTTCTCATCGACGACGTGGTGACGACCGGCGCGACCACGAATGAATGCGCGCGCGCGCTGAGAAGGGCGGGCGCAAAAGGGGTCGATGTGCTCGCCGTCGCCGTTGCAAGGAGGTTGCATTAGTGTCGGAAAACAAGGCAAGAAACGGCGTGAGCCCGGAGCGATCGGCATCCCTCTTTCGGAGATACTTCCCCGTGCCTTTTCTGGCGCTGACGGCGGCGTACTGCGCATTCATCTATTATCTTTCGTCGATTCCGTCGTTTCCTGTTCCGCCACCGTTCATCTTCTTCGACAAGGTCGTCCACTTCGGCCTATACGGCTTGCTGGGCGCGATTGTGGCATCCGGACTGCACCGGGCTGGACACGGATATTCCGCAATGATGCGAGTTGCCATTCCCACGGCGCTCTGCTTTCTTTATGGGCTCAGCGACGAAACACATCAGCTGTTTGTCTCCAATCGCACCTTCGATCTAGGCGATCTTGCGGCTGATTCATTCGGTGCGGCCACCGCGGCGATCCTGCTCCTGTATGTTCGCCGCTGGATGATTTCAAAAGGTGAAAATAAAGGAGGAGCGAAATGAAAGACCCGGTGATTGTGGCGTTTGCAAAGGACATGCTCGGGATGTCGGACGAAGACATCGAGAAGGTTACGCCCGAACAGGAACAGGAGTACAAGAATACCCTCGAGAATATGGGAAAATACCGGATCGTCGCGGAGGTGGCCAAATCCAAGTACTGCGCGGCAGGGCTGCAGGTGGGCCAGAAGATCGTGTTCAGCGGCGTTCAGGTCGACGCGGCGGCCTCCGACTGTCCGCTTTGCGTCGGGGCGATTGCGCCGCTCGCACGAACCCTGTCGGTGTTTCTGGACCGATGCGGCCAAAATCGCGACATGACCGCCCCCGTTGGCGGTTTCGCATGTATCGATCCGGGATTGGAAGTCGGAGGGCTCGGCACGGTGCTCTTCGATGTCCGCATCGAGCCGGTATCCTGAGAAGACGCGCGAGGCTTTTGGGGCTGTGGCAAGGCGCGCGCGGTGTCCGGGGCGAATCAGTCGGGGCGAATCAGTCGAGCCAGTGGTAGATTTTCGCGCTTCACACGGAGGGCGAATCGTGGCGGACCTTCTTGATCCCTTCGCTATAATCGAAGCCGGGGCTGTGATCGGGGGTGTGACACGACTCGCAGACATCTTGCGCCACTTCGCCGTATTGCTCGTCCGTCGGGTTCTCTATGTGCCCGCCGCCCGGCCCGTGGCAGTTCTCGCAGCCGACGTGCCTTAGCTCAGGCGTTTTGTCGGGTGAGATGAATCCGCTCTCGTAGCCGAATCCGATCACGTGGCACGACACGCATTCCGGGTCGTATTCGTGCTTCTTTGCGACTAATGCGTCAAATGCGTGGGCGTGCCCGCTTTTTTGGAAGCCGGCCGCGGGCAGCGAGTGGCAGTCCTTGCAGGCGTCGTCGCCCGTGAACTTCGCCCGCTCGTGCTTTATTCTCGGAACCTTTTCGAGCAGCCTCTCGGCCATGATCATCTGCTGGTATTCCTCGATCAGGGCAAGCATCCGTGGCGAGTCGCCGAACGTTCCATCGAGCTTCTGCACCGAATAGCTTGAAAACTTCGCCCGGCCGTTCTCCATGCAGAACGTCGCCGCGCCCACGTGCATGCCCTTCTTTCCGGCAAACAATACCGGCGTTTCTCCCTCCGATAGGGGGATTGATATCGGGTCGTCACCGACGTGACTCGATACGATGAGGTCCACCCGGGGAAAACGCCCGGCGATGGCGACTGCCTCTTGCTCGCCGGCATGCGCCAGCACGATCAACAGATCGGACTTCTCTCGAAGCTCTTCGACGAGGCGAGCCAAACCTTCTTTATACTCATTGACTACGAGCCCGGGATTCAGCGATTCGATTTTCTCTTTGAATTCCGTCGAGATGACGCCGACGACCGCGGCGGTCAGCTCCGCTTCGCCGACGCGCATCGGGCGCAACACGTATTCCTGAAAAACGGGAGCGCCGGCGGAGTCGACAAGGTTGGCGCTCAGCAGCGGAACACCCGTGAAATCGGACACGTATTTCAGGTAATCGAGCCCGAGCCGTAAATCTTCTTCGCCGACGTTGACCGCCGCGTATCCCAGTTCCGCCATCGCCTTCATCGCGGTCTCATACTTAATCTCCGGCTGGCGGCCGTAACCCCTGTTTACGTCGCCGTTGTCGACAAGAAGCGTCGGCGCGGATTCGCTCAGCGAGCGGAGGAACGTGTCGCGTCTGGGAAGACCTCCCAGTTGCTGCTCGCTTCATCCGCAGGGCTCGATGTCGCCGTTGACGTCGCCTGTGAAAGCGACGATCAGCGTGGCCTGTGTCCGGGCGCTTTCGTGCGGCTGCTCGCACGATGCCGACGGAAGAAGCAAAAGAAAGGCCGTCAGGCAGGCGAGCAATGCATATGTGTATTTGCCGCTTCTATTGAATCTCATCGTGGCCTTTGCTTGCACAAATTGGCGCAATAATACTCGATCAACAAAATCCTCCATCCCCCCTTTACGAAAGAGGGCGCATTGGCTTCCCCCTTTGCAAAAAGGGGATTGAAGGGGACTTGAGAGGGGGACAAATAAAACTCGGATTTCCGCAACTAAACACCGGTAAGATTATAATGGCAGGCGCCTCGCCGAGTCAACCGGCCGACGGCGAATCCGGAGCGAACCGGCGCATCATTCACATGATGCTATAATGGATAGCGGCGCCGCGCGGGCGTTCCGGCGGGTCGCCGGTGACTCTTGCGGGTCGCCCATGGCACACATATCCGACAACTTGATCCTGCGGCAAACAAGGAAAACCAAATGGACATCACGATCATTGGGGCGGGCGCAATCGGCGGCATCTGCGGAGCGTATCTGACCGGGGCGGGGCGCAATGTGACCCTCGTCGAGCCGTACAAGGAACATCGCGACCGCATACGGAAGGGTGTTTTCATCGACGGCGCGCGCGGCGAGATGACCGTGCCGCTCAACGCGATCCCCTGGGAAGAAGTGAAAGGCCCGCTCGGGCTGGTGCTGCTGGCGGTCAAAACGACCCGCATGCGCGACGCGCTGGAGGCGCTAAAGCCGCATGTCGGGCGCGACACGCTGATCGTCACGCTCATGAACGGCATCAGCGAGAACGCGATCGCGTCGGCCTTCGGCGCCGAGCGCGTAATGGGTTGCGTCGTAGGGTGGGGCGCTACCAACACCGGACCCGGCCACCTGACACAGACGTCCGAGGGCAAGTTCACGCTCGGTGAGCTGGATGGTCGGATGACCGACCGCTTGGAAACAGTCAAGGGCGTGCTGGCCGACATTGTCGAGACGCTGCTGACCGACAACCTGTACGGGCACAGGTGGTCCAAGCTCAGTATCAACTGCCTCATCGCG